>JADQBU010000026.1 GCA_016278435.1 Halanaerobiales bacterium | reverse complement strand
AATAATAAATCGGCTCCTCCCCTTTCTTCAAATTTAGCAGATAAACCAGAACCCGCACCAGCAGCAATTATTAGTTCATCCTTTCGCCTTGTTTCCTTTAATTTTGAAAGAAGTTCTGATCTTGTATAAGATTGAATTTCTATCATCTCCTTAATATTATTTTAAATTATAATATTGTTTCATTAATTTAATAAGCTCTTCTGCAACAAAAAAAGCAAATTCTCTATCATCAATATGCTGTTCTCTCTCAATTATTTCAATTTTACCCTGTAAAAGTTCTTTTAAAGTTTTAAATAATGCCTGATTAGCTTCAGGATAATAAAACTTTGCTTTAGGTCGATCAATTGAGGAAAGCCCTTTTAATGGTAGTATTAATTTAATAGGTCCCCAGGCTTGCATCAACTTATCGGCTATCATGTTTGCTATCTTAATATTCTCATCTATGTTTGTTCTCATGGTTGTCATAGTAGGATTATGTATATTTAGTGTGCGATTTTTAAACTTTTCCGGGATTTTTTCTAACGGTGGTAAAACAATTGTATCAGCAGCTCCAGGAACAATCACCTGAGGAATACCCATTTTTGCAGCCGCTTCTAATCTATGGGGACCTGCAGTATGCAAACCTCCAACAATATATGCACCAATTTCAGCTAAAGTCATATCCAGAACACCCTTAATTACACCATCTTTTATAAAATTTTCCATGGCCATTCCACCTGCACCAGAAGCATGAAAAACTACAGTTTCAAATCCTGATTCTTCAAGCAAATTACGTGCCCTAGTCACTCCTTTAGTTGTAGTACCATACATTGTTTGTGATATAAGTAACTTCTCTGGATTATAAATTAATTGATTTATTTGGTTTGCCGTACCAGTATACCATTCTGCTGATTCTGCTAAAAGTGAAGCAAACCGTTCATAAGAAACTCTGGAAATGCGATTTATTCCTGCTACATCAACTATTGAAGGAAATAGTATTATATCACTTGCACCCAAATACCAGCATGTATTTCCAGAGGCTAGTGTTGTTAAAATAAATTTTGGAAAACCAAATTTCAACTGGCGCATAGTATGAGAGGCAATCTGAGTCCCCCCTGCTCCTCCCATTCCTGCCACACAGCTTATTGCGTTTTCATCAATAAGCTTACTTATATATATTAACAAAGCTTTAGATGCTTTTTCTATTGCTTCTCCTCTAGGTAGAGTTTTTAAATCAACATCAATCTTAGCACATTCACATACTTCCTTTAAGGATATATCCGGACTACCATGAGGTTTCCCACCCACTCCAATATCTATACTAAGACACTTAACACCCCTATTTTCAATTGCCTCTTTAATAAAATCAGCTTCAAGACCTTTAGTGTCATATGTAGCTATCAAAGCAACAGTGGGAATCATTTTTCTTTACACCCCTTGATAAATTATTCTTAATTATAATCCAGTTTTAATTTGTATCAAATTCTTTAAGTAATGGAATAATACTATCTGCCATTGATTGAAGAATCAAATTACAAGAAGTCGCCCCAGCATCTAAGACCCCTCTGGACCGCTCTCCTAATCTACTAGCACGTCCCACCTTAGCAACCATTTCTTTAGTTGAATTTTTACCTCTCTCTGCAGCCTCTTTTAATCCTTTAAGAGCTTCAGAAAATTTCTTTTTATTGTTTATTGCTTCCTTAAATGCTTTTTGAGCTGGAATTAATGTATCCAATATTGTTTTATCCCCTAAGCTAGCATTACCCAAAATTTGAATAGCTTCTACACCCTCATTTAGCATTTTTCCAAATGTTTTCTTATCTATTTTTTCTTTACCTTTAATTTCTTGGGACATTTTCATAAAAAAATTACCATACAAAGGCCCCATTGATCCACCAATTTCCATCATTAAAACACTACCAAGTTTTTCCAGCGAGATTGAAAAATCATCTTCAGGATTAAATTTATTATTTTTAAATTTTGTAAATCCTTTATTTAAATTTATACCATGATCACCATCACCAATGGCACCATCTATTTCACTAAGATATTCTTTATTCTTTATAATTGTGTCAATCAGATTTCTAATTATAATTTCCCCTTGTTTATTTAAAAAATAAGACATTTATCTCACTCCCCAAATTCCTTAAATCCCATACTATTAGCCCTCATATCAAGAAGATCTTTTAATTCTTCATCCAGTTTCATAAAAGTTAATGTAGCTCCCATCATATCAAGTGATGTAAAATAATCTCCTATATAGGATTTATATATACTAATCCCTTTATCTTTAAGTAGATCAGGAATTTCTTTATATAAAATATAAAGTTCCATTGCTGGAGTTGCTCCTAACCCTGAAAGTAAAACTGCAATTTCATCATTTTCTATAAATGGTAAATCAGCAATAATTTTATTAACCATTAATTTTGCCATTTCATCAGCTGACTTTAAATCAGTAACTTCTATCCCTGGTTCACCATGATGACCTATCCCAACTTCCATCTTTCCCTCAGGTATTTCAAAATTAGGTTTACCAACAGCAGGAATCGTACAAGAAGTTAATCCAATACCAATACTCCTTGTATTATTAATTGCTTTTTGTGCAGCATTAATTACTTCATCAAGACTTCCTCCCTGAACTGCTTTGGCTCCACCAATTTTCCACATAAGTACTTCTCCAGCTACTCCCCTCCTTTTTTCACGTTCTGTTTTAGGAGCTGAAGCAACATCGTCATTGGCTACAACCGTTTTAACTTCAATTCCTTCCGATTTAGCCATCTGGATTGCCATTTTTACATTCATATTGTCTCCAGCATAGTTGCCATATAGACAAGCCACACCTTTCCCGGCATCAGCTGCTTTAAAGGCATCTAAAAACGCCTTGGCCGTTGGTGAAGAAAAAACTTCACCTACAGCCACAGCATCTACCATATTCTTTCCGATGTAACCAATAAAAGCCGGCTTATGACCAGAACCTCCTCCTGTAACAATACCTACTTTACCATCTATTGGGGCTGATTTATATTTAAGCACCCGGGGATTATCAGTTGAACTAACTAAATCAGAATGATTTTTGACATATCCTTTTAACATATCTTCAACTACATTATCAGGGTCATTAATAATCCTTTGCATAAATGTCACACTCCTTTTAGGTTAGTAAGACTACAGTTACTTTTTATTCTCGATATTGCAGCTTTTCCTTTATACGGTTACCATTATCAAATACAGTAATTCTATCTAAAGGAAACTCAACCCAAATATTTTTTGATAGACCCAAACCTTTTTTATGCGGAATTTTAGCTTTAACAATTATATCACCTCTCTGTATGGTTAGAAGATATTGTCCTCCTATTGTTATAGACTTTCTTTTTATTTCTGATTTAATTCCATAAGGTAATTTCTCATTACTCACTTTAATGTATTCAGGTCGAATCCCAATTTTAACTTTTCCCTTTATATTCCTTCTCTTTTTTAAAATTACTGTTCTCGCAAATTGGTCGGATTTTATCTTAAACTGCCCATCTTCTTTTTGACAGGGTTGAGTTATAAAATTCATCCCTGGATTACCAAGAAACCACCCTCCAAAAGTAGTTTCTGGCTCATTATAAAGTTTTCGTGGTGAATCATACTGAATAATCTTTCCATCATTCATCAAAGCAATTTTATCAGCAAAACTCATAGCTTCGGTTTGATCATGTGTCACATAAATAATAGTCTGCTTTAACTGTTTAGTTAATTCTTTAAATGCATGCTTAAACTGTAATTTTGAATTAGCATCTACATTTGTAATTGGTTCATCAAACAGTAGTATTTCAGGCTGTCTGGCTATCTCCCTGGCCACAGCCACAAATTGTTTAGTTGCATTATCAAGTTGATTAATATTTTTCTTTAAACTGTTTTCTATACCTACCATCTCAGCAACATCATAAATTCTTTTTTTTCTCTCTTTACTACTCAAACCTTCTTTTAGTAAAGGTAATTCTATATTGTGATATACATCTATTCCCCGATAAACAACAGGATATTGGAACACCATACCAACATTTCTCTTGCGTGGGGGAAGGTCATTAATCTTAATATCATTGAAATATATATTTCCTGAAGTCATTTTTTCCAGTCCTGCAATCATCCTTAGAAGAGTAGTTTTACCACAACCCGAGGGACCTAGTAGACAAGTAATCTTGGAATCTTCAAAATCTAATGTTAAATCATTAACTGCAACTACTTCTTTAAATTCTTTACGTAATTTTTCAATTCTAATTATAGCCATTAAACATTGCATCTCCCTTCCCCACAAGAAACCCGGTTTTTTTATTATAAATAAAAATATCTGAAGGGTTTATAAAAACACTTTGTCTTTCATTTTCAAAACCCGGATCATCCTGATGACGTAAAACTGAAGTTAGTATCTCCCCTTTTATATCAAGATAAATTATCTCCTCTCCCCCTAGATCTTCACGCATAAAGATATTTCCATTCAATTTGATATTATTTTCATGAAGTTTATTAAAGTAAACATTTTCTGGTCTTATACAAACAACTACATCATCCGTAATACCTTGTTCAGACTTTCCAACTTCAGTATTAATCAATACTTCAAAGAGTTCAGTTTTACAAACTAATCTGTTTGATCTAACTAAACATTGACCATTTAATTTATTTACTCCTGGAAAACCAAGTATTTCAATGGTTTTTAAAAAAGTTGGTTTTTTATAAAGACCCTCAATATCATTACTTTCCATAATTCTCCCCTGATCAAGAATAGCAATATGCTTTGCCAAGGATAAAGCCTCTTGAGATTCAGAAGTTGTGTATACAAAAGTAAAACCGAAAGATTCCTGTAGTTCACTTAAATCATCAATTAATTTTTCTCGTAATTTAAAATCTAAACCAACCAAAGGGTCATCTAGAACAAATATTTTTGTATTCTTGATTAACCCTCGAGCTATTGCAACACGCTGTTTTTGTCCACCACTTAGTTTGTCTGGATATTTTTTTAATAAGTCTTCTATTTTTAACATTTCTGCAATTTTTTTTACTGAAGAATCAATTTTATCAGATGGAGTATTCATTAACTTCAAAGGGTAACCAATGTTGTCATAGACAGTCATATTAGGAAATAAAGCAAAAGACTGAGGTACATAACCAATATTACGTTCTCCAGCTGTTACATTCGTAATATTTTTTCCCCTCAAAAATATCTGACCAGTAGTTGGAGCTTCAATACCCATTAGTAATCTCAATAAAACCGATTTTCCACATGATGGAGAACCATAAATAACCATAAAATCGCTTTTTTCAATCTTTAAGTTCAATCCATTTATAATACAAGAATCATCATAAAATTTACTAATATCATGAAATTCTATTACTGTCGTCAATTTTATCAACCCCTACCCATATTTATTAGATATGGTGCTATAATAATTCCAACAACAAAGATAATGATTATAACTAAAAACATTTTTGAAAATGATACCATAGAACTTTTAAACGAACTATCAGGTTTGATATTACCAAAAGGAATCTGTATCAAAGTAGAAATAATTAAAAGTATAATCCCAAATTTATATACTAAAATACTGTATTTTTGCCCGATAAGGATAAAACTCAATATCAGTAGTATAATTAATATTTGTTGAAATCGAAAAGCAAATGGTTTTTTTCTGTTTTTCATTAAACCTCACCTCTAACCGTTCCAAATGTCATTCCTACCAATAAATATTTTTGACAGAAATATATAGCAATTATCAAGGGTAGTGTATAAACTAGTGAAAGAGAAGCCACGTAGGTCCACTCTATACCCTGTGATGAAACTACACCTGTAGCTAAGGCAACTGGTATAGTAGTAACTTTATTCCCACCAACAATAAAATTAAACAAAAACTCATTCCAAACAAAGATGATGTTAAAAATAAAAGCAGCTATTATACCAGGTTTAATCTGCGGTAAAACCACTTTAAACATAATATGGAAATGAGACCCCCCATTTACAAGAGCAGTTTCATCAAATTTTGTAGAGATTCCATCAATAAATCCCTTTAAAATCCAAACAGAAAAGGGAATACTGAACATAGTATACATAAAAATCATACCAACATAAGTATTTTTTAGTCCAAAAAAGGCATACATTAAATACATTGGTAAAATTGTTGCAGCACCTGGAACCATTCTAATGGACAACAACACGAACATAATGAAATCAGTTCCTTTAGGTTTGAACCGTGAGAAACTATATGAAGCTAAAAAAGAAACAAGAATTGCTATTGTAACTGCTGTTAATGAAATAAAAAAGCTATTTGATAGATACTGGAGAAAATGTGCATCTTTTAACATATTTAAAATATTCTGGAAAGTCGGCATAAAAACCCAATCTGGTGGAATTTGAACCACTTGTTCCTTAGTTTTAAAGGCTGATAAAAAAATCCAGAAAACCGGAAGGAAAAAAAGTAATGAAGTAACCCATAATAATGTATAATAAAGAGGTTTACTAAAATTTTTCTTCATAATTTACACCTTCTTTTCTTTATATTGTAAGATAAAAAGGTAAATGGAAGTAAACGCAATAGCGGATAAAAGAGTTATTAGAGCAAGAGCAGCCGACTCCCCCATATTAAAGGAAGCAAATGCCTCTCTAAATAGTTTAATAGCAATTAGTTCGGTTGCATTACCGGGTCCACCTGATGTCATAGTATAAATCAAATCCATTGTTTTAAAAGATTCGATGGTTCTTAATAGAATACCAAGCATTATAATGAACTTGCTATGAGGCAATATTACATACCTAAGACGCTTCAACCAGGGAAGATTATCTACTTCAGCTGCTTCTAATTCAGCCTCGGGTACAGAACCCAAAGCTGCTAAAGTCATCAAAATCATAAACGGTGTCCACATCCAAATATCTACCAATAGTACTGAAAAAAAAGCATAACTAGCATCACCCAAAAAATTGACAACTAATCCAAAAAAACTTTTAATAAAGTAGTTTCCAATACCTAATGTAGGATCATAGATTAATTTAAAATATGTTCCAGCTGCAACTGGAGCAATGATCATTGGCGTAAATAAAAAAGTAAGAGCAAAACGTCTTCCCGGTAACCTATCACTATTCCAAAATAAAAAACCCAAGAGAATACCAAGAATAGTCTGTATACCAACCCCCATTAACACAAAAAGAAAAGTTTTACTAAATGAATTCCAGATAACATTATTACTAAGAATATCAATAAAATTTTTTATTCCAACAAATTTAGGACCTGCAGCTGAAATTAAAGAATACTTGTAAAAACTGAGACCTATCATCCACAGTGTTGGAATAACATTTAAAATCAAAAAAAATGATAAAACAGGAATTAATAAGTACCACGCAAATTTCATTTCATTTTTTTGAAAGTGATTTTTAATTCTTAATGCAATTTTATTAATTGAATTTGTTTTAGTATTTCTTTCTTGTTCATTTTTCTTCTTACTATACAATCCAAAAACCTCCTTATTTATGGTGGGGCAGAAAAATCCACCCCACCGTTTCCTTAAGGAAATAATTATATTAGCTAAGAGTTTATATTAACAATTTTATTTTAATGTATATTCTTTATCTGGAGGAGGTGTATCAGTTCTTCCAGCTTCATAAAGAATTTTTTGCTGCTGGTAAGCAACATAATCTAAAACTTTCTTAGCAGAATCTACTTCTCCAGTAGCATAAGCAGTAAAAGCTGCTTGCTGAAGTGATAACATTTCAGCATATTTGGGTTCATGCCAGAAGTCACGAGCACGTTCCTCATTAAGCATATATTTATAAGCCTTAAACCAAGGTTGAATATCCTCAAAACCTTCTGATTCTACCGCTGCTTTTGTAACTGGGTCACCACCACGTCTAGCAAACTCTAATTGTGTATCTTTCTGATACCACCATTTTAAGAAATCAATAGCTACTCTCATATGTGCCTCATCATTATATTTGTTAATAACCCAGGGCTGGCCACCAATTGAATATACCCGGTTAATTTTACCATTAACCATAAATCCCGGAGGTGGTACAACCATTACCTTACCTTTTAGATCAGATGGTATCATAGCTGCTCCTACAGCTGCCCATTGGAAAGCCGAAAATACTTTTCCAGTAGTAAAAGAATCCGTTATCTCACCAATTCCATAGTTTGTAACTCCCGGAGGTGCATAATTTTGTAAACTTACCATGGTTTCTAATGCTTTAACATTGGTAGGAGTATTTAAAACCCCCCAGACATTTTTTGTATCTTCATTCCAGATCTGACCACCCATTGACCATAAGAATGGATATAGAGAACCTGTCATATAATCATATTCTTTAGAATATTGAATAGCAACACCGTAAAGACTTTCATCTGGACGATTAAAGAATTCACACATTTGAATATATTTATCCATTGTCAGTTTTTTAAAATCATCAAAAGTCTTAGGCATTGCATAGCCATACTTTTCTTTAAATGCAGCTCTTTCATTGGGATCAAGTAGCATATCTTTTCTAACATAGAGCACCAATACATCTCCTTCTTGTGGTAATCCCCAGAGCTGATCTGTCCCGTCAGGATAAGTCATATATGCCTTTTTTACAACAGGATCAAACCATTCAATATTGTTGAGTTCTGGATTTTCTTTGATAATATCATTTAAATTAACAATCCAACCAGGCTCAGCAAATGCACCAAGCCACTGACTGTCACTAATTATAATATTATATTCTTGTGATCTTGTTGCTAAAGAAGTAGCAGCTTTCTGGAACAAGCTAGTAAATGGAGCATCCTGAAATGTAAAAGTTACATCATAACCATAATGTTCTTTAGCATATTTTGCAAACAATGGAGACATTTCAACACCAAGTTTACTTGGCACCCATCCTCCTATACCCAGAATAGACATTTCAATTTTTTCCCCTTTAAGAGGGTGTTCTTGAGCCACACCAACAAAAGAAAAAACTAAAACTACCATTAACAATACTAAACCAATAATAAACATTATTTTAGTTTTTTTAAACAATTCTTTTCCTCCTTTTAATATAATTTAAATTTCATATCTCAATTTTCTCTGTTCCTTTTAAACCACCTCCTCTATTAGGATGTTTATTTATTAATTGTATCCTGTTGCATCCGCCAGAAGATTGAAACTCTTTTTGTTGTCTTTATAAAGCCTTTTATAAATTTCATAATACTTCATATACTCTTTATTATTTTCAGGTTTAGGTTGATGCGAATCAGCTAAGTTTAGCCATTCATTAACTACAGAATAATCCTTAAACACACCTACACCTACACCTGCAGCTATAGCATTACCTACTGGTGCTCCCATGGATTCACTATAAACAACTGGTACATTTAAAATATCTGCAACTATCTGGCGCCATAATTTACTCTTGGCACCTCCTTCACTTAAGATTATAGGATAATTGATATCTATACCACTTTCTTTTATCAATTCAAAGTTATGATAAAGAGCATAAGTGGCTCCTTCCATCATTGCTCGAAGCATATGCCCACGACCATGAGCCAATGATAATCCCAAAATTATACCCCGAGCAAGAGGGTCCCAAATTGGGGTTCTTTCTCCCATCAAATATGGCAAGAAAATTAAACCATCACTCCCAGGAGATATTTGTGATGCTTCTAAATTCATCATATCATATACATCCAGATCCAATAAAGATGAACTGAATTTTTCAAATTGTCCAAAATTATCTCTAAAATAACGAGTCACAGCACCACAAGAAACAGTAGCCGCTAAGGTGGTATACATTTCATTAGAATTTGCAGTATGAATTATTGATATCATGTTTTCAGTAAATTTTGGTTTTTTATGAACTATTCCTAAAACTCCTGCTGTTCCCATTACCAAAGAAGCATCTCCAGGATTAATAGCTCCACCAGCAATCCATGCAGCATTACAATCTACTGTTCCTGCAACTACTGGTGTTCCCGGAGCAAGTCCCGTTTTTTCGGCAGCCTCTTTAGTTACTTCACCAATCACTTCATCACAGGAATATACATCAGGAAATATACTGGGGTCTAATCCAATTTCTTCAATAAGACCTTTATTCCATTTTCTATTAACTATATCAAAAACAATACCAATTAAACTAGCGTTAGAATAATCTGTTACAGTCTTACCAGTAAGTTTCATTGTAGGATAATCAGCTGCGGTTTGTAGTTTGTAAGCATTTTTATATAATTCTGGCCGATTATTTTTTTCCCATAATAACTTTACAGTGGCAAAATAGGGGTCTATAGGATTACCCGAAAGTTCAAACACTCTTTTATCACCAATATGTTCCTTTAACCATTTACTCTCAACCGTCGCTCGTCTATCCATCCAAATATGCCCATATTGTAAAGGCTTTAAATCTTTATCAACCAGTATACAGGCTGGCGAAAGACCACTAATACTTACTCCACGTATCTCCTTTGAATCTATACTTGCCTGTTCTATGGAAATTCTAATAGTATCAGCAACAGCTTCCCAGTACCATACAGGATTATGTTCTGCCCACCCTGGTCTAGGTGTTAATAATTTATATTCAATATAATGATTTCCTAAAACATTACCTTCCTCATCAATTACAACAGTTTTTGTTCCACTAGTTCCAACATCACATCCAACAAGAAAATTAGCTATTTTTATCACCTCCCAAATTATTATAAAAGCTCTAATATATAGATTATTTATTTGTAAACATTATATTAATAACAGTTTAACTTATCAATTCTTTACCCCCTGAACCTCTTTCCAGTCATCCAGAAATCTCTTAATTCCAATATCAGTTAGCGGGTGTTTCGACATCTTTTCAATAACACTGAACGGTATAGTAGCAATATCTGCTCCGGCCAGTGCAGCTTCCTTAACATGTAACGGTCCTCTGATACTGGCGGCAATTATTTCAGTCTCTATATTATAATTATCATATATTGTCTTAATCTCTCTAATCAGTTGCATACCTTCATGTGCCCTGTCATCAAGCCTACCAACAAACGGACTGGCATATGTACCTCCGGCCTTGGCAGCAAGTAAAGCCTGGTTAGCAGAAAATATCAGAGTAACATTAGTTTTAATTCCTTCTTTATTTAAAATCTTCACTGCTTTTAAACCCTCAAGAGTCATCGGAATTTTTACTACAACATTGGAAGCAATTTTTGATAATTCACGGGCTTCTTCAATCATTCCTTCAGACTCTAGACTTATAACTTCTGCACTTACCGGCCCTTGAACTACCTGACATATGTCCTTTATCCTCTCATGAAAATCTACATCTCCTTCCTTTGCTACAAGTGAAGGATTAGTAGTAACACCGTCAATAAGTCCCAGACTGGCCATCTTTTTAATTTCATCCAGATTTGCAGTATCAATAAAAAATTTCATGATTACCCCTTTCAACTATATCATTCATTTAAAATTAATTAATTATTAATTGCTTCATTTCCTCCAAAATTTTCTTTTTCATATTTTCTTATTACTTCCAATTTAGGTGTTGAACGACCTGGTTTAAATTCTAAACTCAACCATTTTTTTAATATTTTTTTAGCAAGAACCGGCCCTGTAATTCTGGCTCCCAGGGTAATAACATTTGTATCATTGCTTAATCTTGCTCTTTCAGCCGCATAAAGATCATAACAGGCTGCAGCATGTATGCCTGGAAATTTATTAGCAGTAATTGCCATTCCAATTCCAGTACCACAGATCAATATCCCTTCTTTTTCATAATTACTTTCTTTAATTTTATCTATTACCCTTTTAGCAATTTCAGGATAATAAGTTTTTTCTTCTTCAGAATCTACACCGACATCTTCAAATTCAAGTCCTTCCTCAACAAGAAATTCCATCAATACTTTCTTTAAACCAACTCCGGCATTATCAGCTCCAATTACGTACTTTTTACCTTTTATTACAGCCATCCAGACACACCTTCCTTTTACATTATACAAGAATTATGTAAGTTTTCTAAAAAATCATTATTCTTTTTTAATTGTTTTTGGTTTTTGCCTTTCTTGCTTTCATTTATTTCTTTATTTTATTATATTTTATCATTTAGCAATTGTCAAGGCCCTTTTTGAAACTTTATGATTACATATGAAACTATTTTTGTTTCTGAATTTTCTGTTTATTTAAGTTATATTTAGACTCTTATTACACTTTTGCGACAATAACTTCTATACCTGCAGCCCTGATTTCTTCAACTTTATCTTCCGGGGTTTGACTATCAGTAATTACAACATCTATATCCTCAACCCTGGCAAACTGGGTCGTAGAAGTTACACCAATCTTTGTATGATCAAGCAGAGCAATTACTTTACTGGCCTGCACAATCATCCGGCTTTTTAATTCAACTTCATACAAATTAAAATCTGTAAGTCCATCTTCTAAGTTGAAACCATGAGCGGATGTAAACATAATATCTGCATTGATTTTGGAAACTATTGATTCTCCCAGTAATCCTTCCAGAGCACCTGATTTAGGCCTTACAATCCCGCCAATTACTATTACATTGTTATCACATAATTCTTTAACTTCAAGTGCTGTATACAGTCCATTGGTTACTATCGTTAATCTTTCTTTTTTAACTAGATGTGGGACAAAGTAAAGAACAGTTGAACTGGCGTCAAGTAGAAAAGTGCTCCCATCTTTAATGAATTTAGCAGCTTCTCTTCCAATCGCTTTCTTCTCAGCCACATTTTTATTACTCCGGTGATGAAAATCTTTATAACTATTCTGCTGTGATTCCTCTTTCTGGGGAAGGACTGCCCCTCCATGTATTCTGCTTAAATAACCTTGACTCTCTAGTTCCTGAAGGTCTTTTCTGATAGTAGCACCCGATACATCCAGTATATCTTCCAGTTTCTGTGTTGTAACCTGGTTTTCCTTTCTCAATATCTCCATTATCTTATTTCTTCTTGTAATCGATAGCATTTTTTCACCTTCTTTACTCAATTACTAATAAATAAAAATATATGAAATGGTAAATGAAAATATAATTCTATTATATCTTATATATTACCATAATAAATGTAAAATAGCAAAATTAATATCGCTTTATTTATTAAAAAAATAAATTAAGAAAAGGCTTCTCCTTACCTAATTGTCAACTCAGTTGGCTAGCAGAAGCCTTAACAAAATTAACTAATAATTGTGTTTCCGCTCATATGCTTTCATTCATTTTTACTTTAATCTATTCTTCTCCCCACTTTTCCTGGTAAACTATCTCATCCAGAGACTTTCTGCCCCGGGGTTTAGGTTCAACTGCAGGGTAACCCAGGGGAGTCAGACCAACAATCCGGTAGGGTTCAGGTACTTCCAGTACTTCTCTAACCTTATCTTCATAAAATGCCCCAATCCAGCAGGTACCAAGTCCTTCTTCGGTAGCAGCCAGCATCATGTGTTCCATAGCAACCGCCCCATCTACTGCAAAAGATGTCATATAATTACCGTGACCCTGATAAACTTCTGTCTCATCAACACAGACGGTAATCACACAATCTGCCTGCCCAACATGTTTCTGTCCTTTACATGCTTCTACCAGTCTTTCTTTCAGATCAGAATCTCTGGTCACAATAAATTTCCAGGCCTGAATGTTTTTGCCCGAGGGAGCCAACCTCCCGGCATTTAATACCCTTTCCAGTTTATCTCCTTCAACTTTGTCAGATGAATATTGGCGTACACTCTTCCTCTTCTCAATTAGTTCATAAATATCCATTATTTTTACACCTCCATAATTTAATGGTTTTCACCTATTTAGATTATATGTCTACAGAACTTAAAAACAATTAAATTCTTTTATTTTTAATATAAATTTTATAATTATCTTTATCGATAATGTTGAATTTATTAATTAATTTCTTGACATTTTTAATTATTATTCATATAATATTAATATATGAAACTTTGAAATGAGGAATTATCAAGATGAATACTCCTGAAAAAAATATCAGCCTTTTTAAAAATAAAGATTTTCTGCTTTTATTCAGTGGTGGATTGGTCTCAAGAATAGGTAATGGAATTCACAACATCGCTCTGGTCTGGTTTGTACTGGAACTAACCGGAAGCGGAACCGCAACGGGAACTATCATGCTGCTTTCTTATCTTCCGGGGGTTCTGATGGGCCCCTTCAGTGGTGTCCTTGTTGATAAACTCAACCGAAAATTCTTAATTGTAGGTATGGATATTATTAGAGGTCTTGTTGTCATCTGGTTATCATGGGTCATTTATCTGGGAAATGCTGGTTTTTTCCATGTCGGTATCGCCACAGTCTTAATAGCAATCAGTAATTCCTTTTTTAATCCAGCTATTGAAGCAGTTCTTCCCCTGCTAATTAGAGACAAAAATCTGCAGAGTGCAAATTCGCTTGAGCATTTCAGTTTAAACTTCTCCCAGATTATCGGGGCTGGAATCGGGGGCTTTTTGATTGCCCTGACCGGAATTTCTGGAGTATTTTTAATCAATGGTATTTCATTTTTGTTATCTGCTTTCTCCGAACTTTTCATTGATATACCACCGGTTATTAATAATAATACAGAAAAGAAGTCATTTTTAGATGAATTAAAGTTTGGATTTCGTTTTCTCCATCAGAGCCGCGCAATACTTGCTTTATTCAGTCTGGCTATCTTTCTCAATTTCCTTTTCACTGGTCTGGCCATGGTCGGATTACCTTTTGTCTTTAAACAGGTTCTGAACGTAAACAGTAAACTATTCGGTATATTCCAGTCAGTTTTTCCTGCTGGTGCAGTTATAGGAGCCCTGATTTTAAGTTTTAAAGCTGAAATAAAAAATTTCTATAAAGTATTGATGTCTACCCTCTTATTTCAGGGGCTGCTCATTATTTTGATTGGTCTTCCTATTTCACCCTATATTCTTTCAAGTTATTCCCTGTTTTATGTCAATATTGTCCTGATAATTGTTCTATTTATTATGGGCTTATCAAACTCCATAGTCAATATACCGATTAAAGTAATACTACAGCGGTTAGTGCCAGACCATCTACGGGGCCGTATATTTGGTCTCTTGAGCACATTTAGCCAGGGTCTAATCCCCGTTTCTATGGCCCTGACCGGTTTTTTGTTAGATCGGGTTCCTGCTTATTTGCTTTTCATTTATTCCGGGATTGCAACCACCATACTTATTCTTTATGCTGCGAGGTTGGAAACCCTTAAAAAACTAGGAAAAGAACCGAAATCTACCCGGGCGATGAAATAAGGATAATAGACATACCATGCAACCTGATTGAAACTCTAAAAAGCCTGGGGGAAACAGGTAAATCTATTAAGACTGAAGCCTGATAAAATGAGCAATAGAACGATCATATGTCTTTTCGGCAGTTTCAGGAAAATAACAGGCCGGAAGCTCCCCCCTGTTCCTGTGATATAATACACATTGACAGCAATTCCCTTTGCGGGAACAATCATATGTACAGTTACAGTTATCCAGATTGTCAGCAGCATTTCCACAGTTAGCCATTAAATTTCACCTCCATGTTCATACATTAATAGATTAATTAGATAAATATTCTATTTTTCCTTCTTTTTTTTATTCCTGACTGTAGCTATATAGATACCGCCCAGGATAAAAGCTCCACCAAAAATTGTAATAAAAGCGACCTTCTCTCCCAATATTAACCAGGCCAGAAGAGTGGTCAATACCGGTTCACCCAGAATTGTAAGAGAAACGATTGAAGTTGGTACATAACGAACAGAATGATTTAAAATCGAATGTCCAACCAGTGTAGGACCTACAGCCAGACCCAGAAAAATTAGATAGTTGGTCTGCCCATATCCAGTCAAAGGCAAATCGGTCAGCAATACAAAGATACCGATTGTTAGAGCTGCATAAGTATATATTATGTAAATATAGGGGAAATAAGCAAGTCTATTCCTGATACTGCGGCCGATAAAAAGATAACTGGACATAAAAAAGGCCGCTAATAATGCCAGTAGATCCCCCCAGATTTTATTGAAAAGGGTACTGATATCCCCGATACTGATGATAATACTTCCGATTAGAGCCAGCAGTACCCCGGCTACAACCTTTTTCCGCAGATCCTGGCGGGCAAAAATATATTCCAGAATAATTGTAAAAAGGGGCTGCATAGAAACAAAGATAACTGCATTTGCTACATTCGTATATTCAAAAGCTGTAATCCAGAGAATAAAATGCATGGCAATCAAAAATCCCACCACCGCCGGCCTGTAATCAAAGAAATGCCGGGCCTGATCCCTGTATCTATATAAAAAATAGGGAGTTAAAAGCAGTGAACTGAAAAGCATCCGGTAAAAGGCCGTAATTAATGGTGGGGCCGTTGATAGCTTTATTAAAATACCGGAAAAAGAAATTATAGTTATGGCCAGAGCCAGTCTCAGGTATATCGCTTTTTGCTCATTATTCAACATCAAATCAGTCTCCTAACATCAATCCAGTTTTCAATCTATTATTTAATTCCTTGGCTTAGCAAAATTTATAGGTTTTTTCTTCTCCTGCTTTTAATGTGATTTTATTTTCTCCATGGAAGAATGATATTTCATTTCCTTTTAGCAGTTTATATTTTACCCCATCACCGGTTATCCGGGCTTTGAGATGGCACCCTTTAAAATGAATTTTAAACTCATAGGCATCCCACTTCCGGGGCAAAGAAGGATTAAAGTGTAGTTCTCCCCCGTAATTCCTCATGCCACCAAAACCCTGAACCAGTGCCATCCAGGTACTGGCCATACATCCGGTGTGTATCCCCTGATAGGCATTATTATGATAATCATCAAGGTCAAGCCGGGCAGTCTGAATAAAGTAGTCATAAGCATCCCGGGGATAACCGACTTCAGATGCTATTATACTGTATATAGAAGGTGATAGAGAAGAATCGTGAATCGTTTTCGGCTCATAATAATCATAATTACTTTTCTTATCTTCCGGTGAAAACTTATCCCCCTGTAAAAGCATGAGCAAGATAACATCAGCCTGCTTAATAACCTGATACCGCCAGATTGTAAGGGGGTGCCAGTTGGTTACCAGTGGTACTTCCTCTTCCGGAATTTCATCAACAGCCAGTGGGTCTTTGTAAAGAAAAGAGTCATCCTGAGGATGGACATTCAATTCCTGATTGTAGGGTAAATACATATTATCAGCAGCTTTTTTCCAGGCCGATAACTCTTCTGCCCTGAAGTTAACCTTTTCTACAAGCTGCCGGTATTTATCCGGCACTTCCTCCTGCATATGCTGCATGACCTCACAGGCAAACTCAAGGTTTAATTTTGCCATGTAATTAGTATAACAGTTATTATTAACCCCGGGTTTATATTCATCCGGACCACAGACCTCATTAAAACAGAACTTATTATCTCTTAGTTCAATATAACTTCCCCGGCTAACCCACATCCGGGCAGTTTCCAGTAAAATTTCCGCCCCGTAGTTATAGATGAAATCATAATCTTCTGTTGTATGTAAGTATAAATAAATAGCATAGGCAATATCAGCATCGATATGGAACTGGACTGTAGAGCCCATAAAAAATCCCGAGGCTTCATCACCATTTATCGTCCTCCAGGGGTATAGTGCCCCATCAAGTCGCAACCGCCGTGCATTTATTCTGGCATTGTCCAGAATATGATAGCGATAAATCAGTAATTCCCGGGCTATCTCCGGCTTATTATAAAGAAAATAAGGCAGGATATAGGTCTCACTCTCCCAGAAGTAATGCCCCTGATAATACTCGCCGGTCAATCCCTTGGCAGCCACATTCGTCATACCACCCCGGCCGGTTGCCTGTAACAGATGAAAGGCATTAAAGCGAAAAGCCTGCTGCAGAGCCATATCGCCTTCAATCTTGATATCAACACTATCCCAGTAATTTTCCATAAATACCTTCTGGTCATATAGAATCCCGTCAAAACCCTTCTCCATAGATTTACCTAGATATTCTACAGCATTCTTGACAACTGCATCGGAAGAGTCATCTTCAAGTTCATTTGAACTGTAAAAACTAACATACTTCTCCAGTTCAAAGCATTTTCCTTCTCTGGCCTTGATTTCATAATGGTCAATCACAATATCCCTGATGAAGAATCTTTTTTCCTTGCTGTAATCAGATATCGGTAGTGACAGTAAATTTTTCATAACCGTACCAACATAAATGCCTGTACTTTTTACCTTCTGTACCATGTATGAACAACCACTCGAACTACCTTTGTCAACTATTTTAAGAGGTTTTTTATCGCGCAAATTATAATAATTTTGTACATCCCCATCAATTGCTGAAACTATCCTGACCTTTCCGGAAAAATTCAGTGGGGTTACTTTATATTTAATTAAACCCAGATGTTGGCGGGCAAAGCTTATAAGCCTGGTAATCTTTATCCTGACCTTTCTACCCTCAGGACTTATCCAGACTATTTCCCGAATTACACTGGCCTCTTTCATATCAAGAACCCGGCTGTAGTCCTCGACCTTACCTGTAAGTATATCGAACTTTTCATCTTCCAGATAAAGATTTATACTGGTCCAGTCTGCCAGATTCAAGATTGTCTGGGTCTTTTCCGGTAACTGAGGGGCTTTTTCACCGTAAATTAAATCTTCCAGGGCATAGACACCATTTATATAAATCCCCGGCGTTGTTGTATAATCAGGACCTGTATAATCCTCTTCCAGAGTTCCTCTTACCCCAATATATCCATTTCCCAGGGCAAAAATTGTTTCATTATGATGATTATTTTCTACCTTGAATTCATTTTCTGTTATCCGCCAGGGTTCATATTCATAAATTGCCTGCTGGTTCATCTTTTTACTGTGGAATTTACGCAAAAATATCCCCTCCCTTTCCATAAATAATTTTAATATATTTTACCAGTGTGGTCAAGAAAGTAAACAGGGCCAGTGAGAATGGCCCTGTATAAAAAATATTATTCAACTTAAACCTCTTCAACTATTATTCTGTCACCAGTTTTGATTTCTCCACCTTTAATAACCCGGGAAAAAATTCCCTCCAGAGGCATGATACAGCTTCCGATTTTTTTGAATATCTCACAGCCGTGATGACATTCTTTACCGATCTGGGTAACCTCCAGGATTACATCCTCACCAATATGCAATTTTGTACCAAGAGGAAGTTCATATAAATCTATACCTCTGGTAGTTATATTTTCGGCAAAATCACCATAATCTAATTCCAGACCTTTCCCCCTCATTTTATCGATACTTTCCTCACCAAGAAGACTCACCTGGCGGTGCCAGTCCCCGCCATGAGCATCGCCCTTCAGTCCAAACCCTTCAACAATCTCTCCCCGCTCTATCTCTTCCTTAACAGTACCCTTTTCTGTGCTGATACAGACAGCGACTACTTCAGCCTCCATAGCTTCCCCTCCTGCTAAATTTATAAAAAAATATCAGTAAACCTTTCTACTTTTTGCGGACAAATTAATCCTAATTATTGATGATTATGATTATGATGGTCATGTTCGGTTATATTTTCTTTTAATATATCTATCCCATGGGGAATAACATCTATAATAGCATCCAGGCATTCTCTGACCGCTTTCGGGCTACCTGGTAGGTTAATAAGTAAAGTCGATTTTCTGATTCCTGCTCTGGCCCGGGAAAGGCTGGCCTGTGGTGTTATTTTTACTGTTTCCCACCTCATCTTCTCTGTTAGACCCGGCACCTCTTTTTCGATAACTGCTGCTGTTGCTTCAGGTGTTATATCCCGCGGAGCAAACCCCGTCCCACCGGTTGTGAGTATAAGGTCAGCAGTATTATTATCAGAGATTTCAATTAAACTTTCTTTAATCTGATCGATCTCATCAGGAATTATATCATAATAAACCCTTTCTCCATCAATTTCTGCGATCATCTCTGTAATCACCTGTCCGCTTTTATCCTCTCTCTCTCCGGTCGATCCCTTATCACTTATCGTCAGTACTGCTACCCTGATCATCTATCTCACCTGCCCCTCTGATAAATGTCCCACTTTTACCACCTGTTTTCTGCAAAAGCTTAATCTCTCCGATTACCATCTCTTTATCAACTGCCTTACACATATCATATATAGTCAGAGCACTCACAGCTACCCCGGTTAAGGCCTCCATTTCAACACCTGTTTTCCCGGTAGTAACCGTAGTTGCTTTAATTCCAATAGTCTGCTCATCCTTAAATTCAAATTCTATATCAATTCCCGTAATTAATAACTGATGACACATAGGAATAATTTCCGGAGTCTTTTTTACACCCATTATTCCGGCGACCCGGGCAGTTTCCAGGACAGCTCCCTTTTCAATTTTTCCTTCTTTTATCAAATCAAGTGTCTCCGGCTTCATGGACACCTGTCCATAGGCCAATGCTTTCCTGTCAGTATCCTTCTTATTTGTTACATCGACCATTCTGGCCTTTCCCTCATGATCAACATGGCTTAATTTCCCCATAAAATCCCCCTTTTATAACCAAAAGGTTATCCACCGATCTGGAACATTTCTCTTTTAAATGTCTCTTGTCCTTCTTCAAAAAAACCATGGCGGCCCGGTTTTAGAGCCAGGGCCTCTTTGAACTGGCTTTTTAAGCCGCCGGCATCCAACAACTCACCATTTTCGGCATATAGATCCAGTTCAAGATCACTACCCAGACATGGTTTCAGTTTGCCATCTGCTGTCAGCCGCAGCCGGTTACATAATGAACAGAATTTATGGCTTATTGGGGTAATAAAACCGATTGTACCCTTACCATCAGGGAGTCTGAAATATTCGGCCGGTCCATTCCCTTTGATATTAACCGGAATTAACTCGCCTTTATCCATAATCATCTCCTGCACAGAAGTCAGTGATATATACCTCTCTTCTGCTTCTTTCTTATCACCAAGCGGCATGTATTCAATAAATCTGACGTGAAAAGGAAATTCCCTGGTAAGTTCCACAAAATCCATTATTTCATCATCGTTTATCCCCTTCATCAATACTGTATTAATCTTTACCGGATTTAGATTCATTTCCAGAGCCATTTTCATACCGGAGATTACCTGATTAAACTCATCACGCCTTGTTATCTCATTAAATTTGTCTCTATCAAGTGTATCAAGACTGATGTTAACCCGGTCCAGATCAGCTTTTTTCAATTTCTGGGCATAACGGGGCAGTAATATACCATTGGTTGTCATTGTTATTTCCTCGATACCCGGCAGCTGGTTTAACATCCCTACCAGCTCATCAACCCCTATCCTGACAAGGGGTTCACCACCTGTTATTCTAATCCGGGTAATACCAAAATCAATCCCGGCCTTTACTATTTCAATAATCTCTTCATAACTGAGAATTTCAGTATGTGATTTATATTCTACACCTTCTTCGGGCATACAGTAACGGCAGCGGAGATTACATCTATCCGTGATTGAGATGCGTAGATAATCAATTTTTCTACCGAACTTATCTTTAGAAACAGCCATTTATTATTGCTCCCTTCTGATCTTTATAATCTCACCACTTTCATCCGTTCTGTATCCACCTAGTTCCTCAACCTGCTTTTTAAATGCCTCTGACTTTATCATTTCATTGAGAGTTTTAATCCTGTTATCTTCCAGCATCTTAAGTGGTAAAATAATATCATATTTCTCTTCCATCAAAGGAATAAAGTCAAGATCTAAAGCACGGGCAGCAGCCATAATTCCCAGTGCCGTATCTGCTGAACCTCCAGCAACAGCTGCTGCAGCATTAATATGAGTATATTCGACCCGGTCATAACCTTCAATTTCTGCGGTATAAATTCCTTCTTTTTTTAGCCAGTAATCAAGGAGAACCCTTGTTCCAGATCCCGGCTGCCGGTTAATGAAAATTAACCCATCCCGGGTCAGGTCGTTAATAGAATTTATCCCCAGCGGGTTTCCTCTGGCCACAAATAATCCCTGTTTACGGTAAACCAGATTAATCAAAGCAACATCCATATCAGGTAAAATCCGGCTGACAAATGGTTTATTATATTCACCACTGGCTTCATCCAGCAGGTGAGTACCACCGAGGTGTGACTCACCCCGTTTTAGTGCCATAAGTCCCGCCATACTACCGGCAGACTGGATATTCAGTGAAAACCCAACTCTATTTTCCTGTAAGAGA
>JADQBU010000311.1 GCA_016278435.1 Halanaerobiales bacterium | reverse complement strand
AGCCATCGCTATGGCCGGCACCTCTGCCTGGGACTTAATCCATAACTATGCTATCCTGCTCTGGTCACACGGTGGTCAGATCTTAAATGAGAGTAATACCAAAGCGGTCTTTAATGGCGAAGATGGCATTGAAGCCATGAAGTATTATGTAAATCTGGTTCAGAAGGGTCTCGCCGATGAAGCCTGTGCTGAATACAACCAGCCTCAGGCTGATGCTGCTTTCATCAATGGTGATGCAGCCATGGTTATCATGGGTCCCTGGAACATATCCGGTATTGAAAACGATAATCCAGATTTACCTTATGATATTGCATCTCCCCCGGCTGGTCCGGAAGGAATAGCTGCTTTCTCCGGTGGTAGTAACCTGATTATAAGAAAAAATGCACCACAGGATGAGATTGATGCCTCCAAGCAGTGGATTAAATTTATTACCAATAAGGAAAATCTAGTAGATTATACCAAAAACTTATCACATATGCTGCCTGCTACAGTAGAAGCATTCAGCGATCCTTATTATGAATCCGGTAAATGGAAGGTATTCAAGGACACCCTGCAGATGGCCACTGCTTATCCTCCATTACCAGAATGGGCCAAGATAGAACAGGCAATTGTAGCTAATTACAATAACATACTGACTTCAGTTGTAGATGGTTCCTACAATGAAAATACTGTTAAAAGATATCTCGATGATGCTGCTGCAGAAGTAGATGCCATTCTTGCCGAAGACTAAATAGTATTCATGAAAATCCTCCAGGGAAGGGGGCAACCCCTTCCCTTAATTTTATTCCAGTAAGCAAGGTCCTTAATATAGAAATTATTCCTTTAATATAAATAAAAATTTTAAAGAAGAGGTGGAGATTGTGAAATTCGGTAAATTTGATGATCAAAACAGGGAATATGTAATCCAGAAGCCGCAGACTCCCTATCCCTGGATAAATTACCTCGGTTCTCAGGATTATTTCTGTCTTCTATCCAACACAGCCGGAGGTTACAGTTTTTACAGGGATGCCAGTAAAAGGCGGATTACTAGATATAGATATAATAATGTACCCCTGGATGCAGGCGGAAAATATTATTATATAAAGGAAAAGGAAAGTATCTGGTCTCCTACCTGGGCCCCAGTAAAAAGTGAACTCGATTTCTACGAATGCCGACACGGGCTTGGTTACAGTAAAATTACAGGGGAAAAGAATGGAATTAAAATAGAAATATTATATTTTGTTCCCCTTGATGCCGCTTGTGAGATCCACTCTCTCCGGATCAAAAATACCAGTAACCGCAGGAGAGATATTAAGCTCTTCTCTTTTATTGAATTCTGCCTCTGGGATGCCTTTGCCGATATGGCTAATTTCCAGCGAAATCTAAATACGGGTGAAGTCGAAGTAGACGGTTCCACCATCTTTCATAAAACAGAATACCGGGAACGCCGCAATCATTTTTCTTTTTATACTGTTAATGAAAAGATAGAAGGTTATGATACAGACCGGGAATCATTCCTGGGATTATATAACGGTTTTGCTGAACCAGAGGTAGTAAGTAAAGGCAAATCCAGCAATTCAATTGTCACCGGCTGGTCTCCTATAGGTTCACACAATCTGGCACTCACCCTTGATCCAGGCGAGGAAAAAGAGATAATATTTCAGCTGGGATATATTGAAAATGAAAGTACAGACAAGTGGGAAAAACCCGGAATTATAAATAAGGAAAAAGCCTATAATTTAATTAAAAGATTCAACGATCCAGAAAAAGTCAGGAAAGCTTTCCAGGAATTAAATAATTACTGGGAGAAATTGCTGGCCAATTTCCAGATTGAAACCGAAGAAAAAAAGACCAACAGAATGGTTAATATCTGGAATCAATATCAGTGTATGGTCACCTATAATCTCTCCCGGAGTGCCTCTTACTTCGAATCAGGTATTAACCGGGGTATCGGTTTTCGCGACTCCAATCAGGATCTCCTGGGAATTGTACATATTATTCCAGCCAGGGCCAAAGCGAGGATAAAAGACCTGGCCGCAATCCAGTTTGAAGATGGAAGTGTCTATCATCAGTATCAGCCCTTAACTAAAAAAGGAAATGACAAGATCGGCAGTGGATTTAATGATGACCCACTCTGGCTTTTATTTGGTACCACAGCCTATATCAAGGAAACTGGTGATTACAGCATTCTGAAGGAAGTGGTGCCTTTTAACAATGGCAAAAAAGCGACTCTCTTTGACCATCTGCAGGCTTCTTATGAACATGTAATAAATAACCTGGGCCCCCACGGCCTACCTCTCATTGGTCATGCTGACTGGAATGACTGCCTTAACCTGAGCTGCTTCTCAAAAAATCCAGATGAATCATTTCAAACTGTCACAAATAAAAGTAACAGCCGGGCCGAATCGGTGATGATAGCCGGCATGTTTCTTACTATCGGTCCCAATTTTGTGGAAGTTTGTAGGCAGACCGGGCGAACAAAACTGGGCAGTGAAATTGAGGAAGAGACAGCCAGGATGAAAAAAGCCATAGAAGAACACGGAAAAGATAAGGAGTGGTTTCTCCGCGCCTATAATTATTTCGGTGAAAAAGTAGGCAGTAGAGAAAATAAATATGGACAGATATTTATAGAACCCCAGGGATTCTGTATTATGGGAGGGGTTGGAGTTGATGATGGTTTTGCAGAAAAAGCTCTGGCTGCTGTCCATAAACGGCTGGATACTGAGTATGGTCTGGTCCTGGTAGATCCGGCCTTTCAGGAATATCAACTAGAGCTCGGCGAGATTTCTTCTTATCCCCCCGGCTACAAAGAAAATGGAGGTGTCTTCTGCCATAATAACCCCTGGATTATGATAGCAGAAACCATTACAGGTAATGGTAAGCGAGCTTTTGACTATTACCAGAAGATTAACCCGGCCTATCTGGAAGACAAAAGTGACCTACACCGGACTGAACCCTATGTTTACAGCCAGATGGTCAGTGGGAAAGAGGCAGCTGTCCATGGTGAAGCAAAAAATTCCTGGTTAACAGGAACAGCCGCCTGGAATTTTGTTGCTATTAGCCAGTGGATACTGGGTATCAGACCGGAATTTAAGGGACTAATAATAGATCCCTGCATACCTGCTTCCTGGAATGGATTCAAGGTTAAAAGGATCTTTAGAGGTGATATCTATTATATTACTGTGAAAAATCCCGACCATATTAACCGGGGTGTAAAAACTTTAACAATTGACGGTAAAGAGTATAATGGTACCATAGTTAAACCATTTGATGATAATAGAGAACATTCGGTAGAAGTTGTCATGGGCAATTTAAATTAAGTTTGATAACATTACAAATTTTTTAAGTATAAGAATAAGTTCTTTCAGGAAAAGGAGGAGATAATTGTGACTGAATTAATATTTCCAGATGATTTTATCTGGGGAGCAGCAACAGCTGCTTATCAGATTGAAGGTGCTTATAACGAAGGTGGTAAAGGTGAATCGATCTGGGATAGATACACCCATCAGCCCGGTAATATTAAAAATAATGATACAGGTGATGTAGCCTGTGACCACTATCACCGTTACCGGGAAGATATTGAAATTATGAAGGAGATAGGGCTGGAGTCATACCGTTTTTCTATCTCCTGGTCCCGAATTTTCCCGGAAGGCAAAGGAAAGCTAAATCAAAAGGGATTAGATTTCTATAAAAGATTGATTCACGAACTGCTGAATGCCGGAATTTCACCGGCTGTTACCCTTTATCACTGGGATCTACCCCAGGCTTTACAGGATAAAGGAGGCTGGGAGAACCGGGATACAGCCAAATATTTCAACCAGTATGCAGAGACCATGTTCAGAGAACTGGGAGATGTTATACCCAGCTGGATAACTCACAATGAGCCTTTTGTGGCCTCATTTGTGGCTTATCTCTTTGGTGAACATGCACCCGGATACCGAAATTTTCAAAAAGCATTACAGGTTGCCCATAATATTCTTTTTTCTCATGGTCTAGCTGTGAAGAGTTTTAGAGAAAGTGGGCTTAAGGGAGATATCGGTATTACACTGGATCTGACACCTGCATTCCCTCATTCAGAGCAAGGACCGGACCAGAAAGCCGCCGAATTATTTGATACTTTCCGCAACCGCTGGTTTTTAGAGCCAGTTTTCAAAGGTAAATACCCGGAAGAACTATGTGAAATCTATCAACAGAAATTGGGAGGATTTAAAACAGAGCAGGGTGATATGGATGTAATCAGCCGGGCGATTGATTTTCTGGGAATTAATTATTACTTCCGGACTGTAGTTAAATATGATGAGAATGAGCCTCTAAAGTTCAAAGAAACAAAACCGGAAGGCAAAAATTTTACTGATATGGCCTGGGAGGTATATCCCGCCGGGCTTTATGAGATTTTAAAAAGGGTAAAAGAAGATTATACCGGTGATAAACCCCTGTATATTACTGAAAACGGGGCTGCTTATCCAGATAAGATCAGTAATGATGGAAAAATACATGATCAGAAGAGAATAGATTATTTAAGGAAACATTTCCGCTACGCCCATCATGCTATTGGAGGTGGTATACCACTTAAGGGTTATTATGTCTGGTCATTTCTGGATAATTTTGAGTGGTCTTCTGGCTATAGTAAACGTTTCGGTCTTGTTTATATAGATTATGATAACCACCAGGAAAGGTTACTGAAAGACAGTGCCAGGTGGTATAGCCAGATTATTGAGAACAATGGAATTGAGGCTTAACGAATATGGATTGTCTTAACTCAGGAATTTCACAAGATAAGGCTGCCTCACTATGAGACAGCCTTTTAGAGGAAGCTATCAATTAATTAGGTTTTTTCATCTCAAAAGTCCATCCCAGATGGCATTCCCATAGAGCCCATATCCATAGTAACCCTAGCAATGGTCAGAAGTGTTACTTTTTCAAGTTCGAAGGTCTCCTTATTGAAGCAAGGATTCCTGGACACTGACAGAATAAGAATTAAAACCTCCGGCCGGAACCACAAAAGATTTTAACGTATAATTTACTCCTTCATACCTGTCAGCCGCTTTCCGGGCTCTATCAGTCCAACCTTGCCCAAAGAAGTTATCAAAATTAACTACATCATTATTTAATGCATCATTAATAAGCTGATCGATGGTGTTTTTTTCATGGGCATTTTCTGGGTTCCATTCGGCCATTTCTGATTGCTGAGAACATCTTCAACATTTCCATCAACCTCATATACCCAGACTTCAAATTTAAACATATCAGGACTCATCTGGCCACCACCCTGTTCAGCAATAGACTGCATAACCACACTCTTCATCTGAGCTTTCATTGCTTCTGCCAGGTCAACTCTTTCCCGTATTATATTAACATCTAAAATCGAGAGTATCATAAATCTCCCCACTACTATCAGCAAATATTATCCCATTTACCAATATAATCAGGCCAGTAATAGCAAGAAAAATAACTTTTTTATAAATGACCCTTTTTACCATTTTAACTTCCCCTCTAAATTTTCAAAAGCCCCCTCTTATAATCTTTAATTTTATCAATATTTTAAAAATTAATCTTTCGAGTTATTGCCATCTTATACATAATTGTTCTTTAATATTGCGATTTTTGATAATAATAAGACTTTAAATAAAAAAAGGAGTCTCAATTCTTAAGACACCCTTTTCTTATAATCTTGTTATTATCTTATTTTATAATTTGAATTTGTTTATAGCCTGTGAAAGCTGCTGGGCTATCTCAGCCAGATTTTCAGAAGCATTGACTATTTCCTGGGTCGAAGAACTCTGTTCCTCACTGGAAGCTGCTACCTCTTCAGCATTACTTGACGCCTCCTGGCTAACTGCTGATATCTCATTAACAGCATCTTCAACCTGTTCACTATTCCTGAACATAGCCTGAGCTCTGGTTAAAATATCATCAATTAATTGTCTTAGATTATTTGCAGCCCAGTCAATCTGATTAAAGGAACCTTCAGTAGCCTGGTTCCCTGAAATTAAGAGTTTCGGCCGCTTAAATATTTTTAAAATCCATTTATTCTACCAACTACTCTGCATAGAAAAATGGATTCTTCCCTTTTTTTGCTCTTCATCACCAATGGGAAACCCAACTTCTAGTTTTGCTGAAATTTTCCTGGTGAAATGAACTGTTAATCCCAACCCGGCACTAGTTAAATAGTCATTTTGGTTTATAGATTCATCATTTCCCTTATAAGGGTAAACCCCACCATTATCCAGAAAGATAAAATAGTTAATTTTATCAGTTAGTCTCCTGGTATTCTCTATACCTAAATAATATCCCTGGTCTCCTGTTAATTTACCCTCTTCATAACCTCTGACAGTTGACATCCCTCCAAGTATAAATTGTTCAGACGAAGGTAACAGTTTGTTTTTGCTCAACTGAATCATACTTTTGAGGGAAAGAATACTATTATCTCTTAATTTCCGCTGATTCTCAAAATATCCTCTATACTTTAAAAACGTTTCGCTTGTCCCTGGATCTTTAAAATCTTTTTTCTCTGAGTTGGCAATACCCTTAAGCAAACTATTACTGGTATACCAGATGTTATCTTTCTTGTTTCTCCTGCTTGTTAGATTTAAGCCAAAGGTTTTTACATCAGTATTCAACAGCTCAACACCGGAGAAACGGGTATCAGATTCCTTTAGATGATAATCAACTGCCCCCTTCAATTCAAACCCTCTTTTTATTATTAATGGTCGTTTAAACTCAAGACCATATTCCCTATAATTTCCTTCAATGTCTATACTACCAAAATCTCCTGAAATAATACTGGTCCCATTTTTATTATAAGTCAGAGACAATCTACTACCCCTTTTACCAACAGGTATACTATAAGATAATGTTCCTGCTTTTATGCCCTCTGCACTAATAACTGTTAAACTCAGATTATCTCTATACCCGAATAGACTATTATTTGTAATATTTATACCGTAGCGATAAAGACCGGTCTCATCACGGCCAGCATTATCTGCAAATAGACTATATCTGACTTTCTTTGGTTCCTTTACGTTGAGCTTTAGATCAGTTGTTCCAAAGTCCTGGCCTTCCTTTAACCTTGCCTTTATGTCAATATCATTGGTAGCATTGAAATAAAATAGTTTATCCTTCAGTTCATCCAGGGTAACCATATCTTCTGGTTTAATAGCAATTCTCTTTAAAATATAGCTATTTTTAGTTTCTTCATTTCCAGTCAGTATAATCTTACCAATATGCCCCTCAACTAATCTAATCATGACAATCCCATCTTTAATTTTCTGAACTGGAAGAATCGCTCTGGCTGTAATATAACCTTTACTCTGATATAACTGATTAATGCGGGATGCTAATTCTTTTAATTCATCTATAGTTACTTTTCTATCTGTATAATCATCAGTGATATTTTTTATTTCTGCTGTAGTCAGTATTTGTGAATGATCTATGTCTATTCTTCTTACATATACATCACCAGTTATTTCTATAGCCTGACAGCCTGTTCCTGTGAAGATACTGAGCAGAACGATTGTGATAAACATTAATATAATCCTTCTGTCTGAAGCTAATATCTTATTCTTCATTATTATCACCCTGATTTTCTCCAGAATTACTTTCATTAGTATTGACAGAGTTTTCATCTACAAGTACAGTCAGAGTCTGTCCCTCACCATTTTCTATTAGTGGAATAAGATCTGAGCTCATCAATCTTGAAAATTCTCTGTTATCTATATTTACTACCTGAGGTAGTTTACTGGTTATCCGGATAAAATTATTCTCTGTACTGAACTGATTGGCTATAAAGTCAGGATTATATTCTACCAGTAGTGCATTTGTAATTATCTTTTCGGTTTCTGTAAAGTATAAGTAAAAGGTATTGTCCTGTGGATAGAGTTGTACATCAAAGACAAATAGTTCCGGGTGAATATTATCTGCAATTACACTGTAATTTTTATTATATAGTTCTGCTCTACTACCTATCCTGGTTTTCAAGAAATTGACAACATAAGCCCTTGCTTCAATATGAGCAAAGTTTGCAGTTAATTGCTTAAAGTCCATCCCCACTTCTGATCTTCCCTCAAACATAACACTGTCAGCCATATCTTTACTACCACCCTTTATTGATAATAACAGCGAATTTAGACCAGTATGTAGAAGGTCATTAATATTTAAATTATCAGATTTTATAGTAAGGCTATTTTTTATATTAGCCTGTTTAATAACTGCTGTACTACCCTTTTGCTGTAATAGAAGCATCAGTTCTGGAGTAGTTAATTCTTTTACTGTCAGATCGCCGGTAGGCACAAGTATATCCATTGTACCGCTCTCATTTTTCAGGAAGTTGGAATTTAAATCCCCTGCAAGTTCTACCAGATGAATTTCATTTTTAGCCTGTGCATTGGTAGTTGTAACTGCCTGTGTTTTTATTCTGTTTCCATCCTCACCGATACTTCCATTTTCAGAGATAAGAGTAATATTTTCAGCCTTAAAGTTGGGTTGATCACCAGTGCTACTATTCAGGATAGAACTATCTGCTGACAGACCAATGTTTCTACCTGCTTTAAACTGGCTGATATTAATCTGCCCCGCTGTTTCTCTAAGGTAGATATCTTTTGCTGCTGTGGCATTTACCACACCTTTTGTTGGATTGGAAGAGTCGATGTTGAGATATTTATCTTCCTGTCCAATACTGCCATTTTGAGCTGCTAAATTGATATTAATGGCTTCGATATTATTTTCTTCACTTTCATTAATATTTATTATTGAATTTCCCACTGATATATTTACATCAGCAGCCTCAGAACTTATACTGTTTATACCGGCATTTCCACCTGCAATTATCTGGATATTACCTTCAGTAGATCTTGCACTGGCTATACTGGTATCTCCTCCTGCATCTATCTGGATATTACCTGCCGCCGATACTGTATCTGTAATTTTACTATTACCAGTAGATTCAATATTAATATCTCCTCCAGCAGTTTGCATAATAATATCTCCGTTTGCCGTTACTTTACCCCCAACAGTCTGACTTCCTGCTGAATTCATTTTTATATTACCATTGAGACCTGTCTGTAAACTCCCATCACCTGTTATTACAATATCTCTATTACTATTCAGGGCGATATCCCCATCATCACCGGTTATAATACTACTGTCAATGGTTGTTGCACCGTTGTTTGTCACCCTCACATCGGCTCCGGCAGATTGGTTGATTCCCCCGATATACAGATTTTCAGCTTTATTTATTAATTCAATGTTACCACTATCAACATTCTGGGCAGTAAACTTATTGACTGTATTAGCACCATTTAACAACTGTTCGCCAGCACTTTTAGTTGACAGAACTGCAGCCTGCAAAATCTTGCCTGCGTCTTTCTCAATTATTGTTCCCTGAGAAATTATACTAACTTTTCCTTTTGTAGATATAGTATCTGTAATACTGGTATTTCTTCCTGCAACTATTTCTATATCCCCACTTGTACTGCTGATAGAATTGTTAATCAAAACATCACTATTATTATCACTGGTTTGTAGAGTAATATTACCACTTCCGGCTGTCTCTATTCCTGCATCGATAGTCTGAGTACCTGTTGAATTTAGTTTAATATCTCCTCTTACACTATTAATATTTTTATTTACTATAATATCACTACCGTTTACACTGGTATGGAGATTTATATCATTATCTGCAGAAACTACACCATTAATCGTCTGGTCTTCTGTTGAATTCAAAGTTATATTTCCAGCTACTGTTTCAACTTTATTATTTACCACTAACATACCAGTATTAGTAACCTGAATATTTCCATTCCACTGATTTATCCCATTAATATTGAGTATTGAACTGGTGTTATTGAATATTATATCTCCAGAACCTGTATTGCTGGACTGATAATTGTTAACATAATTATTCCCCTGCAGGTTCTGTCCTGCTTTGCTTTCAACAGATAGGTTTTCTGCTCTAAACTCTCCATCTATACTCTCGGCAATTGCCCCCCCAGCCTTTAGAGTGAGATAGTTATTTGCTGTTAATTTGCTGAGTTGCATATCATGGATTGTATTCAGATTGATATTAGCACTTTGAGATTGAATAAGTGAACCATCTGTCATGCTTATTGTACCAGCATTGATATTTGTATTGTCTCCACTGTACACAGCAGCTTTATTTAGGTTTACATCACCTGCTATTGAAAAGTTAATAATATTAGGCACCACTACTTGGCCCTGGAGATCGAGACTGTCAGCCAGGAGAGTAAAATCTTTTCCTGCTTTAAAATCACCGATACTTAGATGTTTACCCTCTGAAGAAAGATTCACCAGACCGCCAATATCACCGGTCAGTAAACCACTGGATCCCAGTTCTATATCCAGTGAGCCTGAATTATCAGTTGTTCCTTTACCACTTACATCATCCCTGGTTTCTAAATCAAGATTATTGGCCAAAATGCTGAGACCACTATATTGACCATAGAGGCCACCTTCCACCACATCTAATTTAACATCTCCACCGACGCTTAACCTGCCCAGCTTCATGTCACCGGCTACCCTTTTAAGATAGATATTACCATCTGCACTGGCATTAGCCAGAAATCCAGCTACTTCATAACTTAAGGGTCTATAAACAGTTCCGATATTTCCAGCAGAATCCAGAGTCAAATTTCCTCCGCCAGTTATAGCAGTAACCATGGTGGAGCTATTGTTTATATCACCATCACTTATCAATCTAATGTCTCCAGCTACACTGAGTTTATTAATATTGAGATTGGCAGCACTGTTTACAAAAAGATCTTTATTGGCCATAAACACTACATCTCCGGAAGAATTTAAATATACCGGGTTAGTCTGCACAATATTAATCTTCACAGGTTCGTTCTGTTCATTATATTCAAGAGTAATATCTCCCGGCATATTGGCCCTGGCCAGGGCTGCCTTCTGACTTGCATTTAAATTAATAGTTGAGCCAGCTGTTGTTGGTAGATTAATTTCCATAGGATCATTGAGATTTCCGATGGCCTTATTAACATTTAGATAAACATCCCTGCCAGTAATATTTGCCTCCTGATTTACCAATTGACCTCCTGTAGCTGGCTGCAGGGCATTCTGACTGATCTCATATCTTAATTGGGAGGGTAACCATTCAGCCCCTTTAGTAAGTTCAGCTATTTTTTCTGCTGGTGCGGCATATGAATATCCACTGTCATAACTCAGAAATGGAGCAGCATTTTTCCAATCAGCTCCATAAAGATTTGTAAAGTACGACTGATAATCATTGTAGATATCATTGACATAACCTTGTATCTGCTCATCTGTTAGATTCTGTACACCCAGCACAGCAGCTGCCCGGCCCCGGTATAGATCCAGACCATTAGCGGTCAATTGCAACTTTCCACCTGTAACTGTTCCATTATTAATTAAATACCAATACTCCTGATATGTTCTATTTACACTATTTTCATATGGGGTAACTGTATTATTAACGGCATTTGCATAGGCATCAGAATCTTTTGTTAGATGCAGGCTATCCCATATATCAGCTAACCTTTGCTCTTTATCTTTATCAACACTGCGCTTCTTTACTACATTAATAAGATTACCATTATTTACATTTATCCCAACATCACCCTGATGTGATTCTGCTTTAACCAGACGTAGATCACCATCTACCTGAGTAACGTATATCCCATCATTTGCTTCGACACTGACCCGGCCTCCTGCAATATTTCCATTACTATATTCGGTTGAACTGGCTTTTATCTTTAGAAATTGATCAGTACTACCAATCTGTCCATTCCTGCTCTGAAGATTTATATTTGAGCCATAAATACCTGTACTGCTCGAACTTGAATTAATATCACGGTCCACAGTCAAATTAATATTATTATAATCTGAACTATTTCCGGCTATTATTTTGTCTATATTTACTGAACCATTTGTAACATCAATGTAGATATCTCCATAATTGCTGACAGCAGAGAGTGTACCGGAGATGTTATCCACATTGACCTGAAGGGAGTTGCCGGAAGAACCAAGGCTATTATCTGCAGTTAAGAAAACATTTTTAGTATTAATAATAGAATTTGTACTTTGTGTAATCCCTCGATAATTCCCTTCAGCTTTTAATACAGTATCACCAAAGCTATTATCAATACTCCCATCCAGATAAATTCCAGCTGCTGAATCAATATTTACGCTTCCGTTATCATTTCCTGTAAAATTGATCCCGACAGAATTATCAGCTTTCACACTGGCAGTAAGTGTTAGCGATGCAAACCTGGGAACCTTATAAGTCCAGTCCTTTTCTTCTGCTGTAGGAACTCCTTTATTACTATCAGAAAAATCGACACCTATATTATACCAACTACCCAGATTACCGGCTGTCACTTTCTGCTGGAAATAGGGCATATCTGCATCATTATTTTTGGTAACAGTAACACCCGTATTAGTCCAGTTTGATTTATACTGCCAGGCCGATGGCTGCTTTAACCGATAAAAAGCAGGGTCATCACCGGCTATTTTTTCACCGGTAAATTCCCTTTCCAATTCTGCAGATTGCGCCCACTGATAACGCTGTCCCTGTAAGGGGTCATAACTGCTGTTATTCCCTGTACTATTAACCAGAGTAGCATTATTATAGTCTGTTGCATTATTGATATCAGCTGTATAAACTTTTGTACCCTGGCCCAGGGTATTTACATACCAGGTAACTGTACCTTTAGCCGTGTCTGCTATCTTAACTTCACCGACTGTATCAAGGCCGGTATTGATATTCCCGACTACTACCGGCACACTACTGTTGTTGTTGAGCTGTACATCACCAAAACCATTTAAAATATTAATATTTCCATTTTTATTGGTACTGATAATGTCACCATGGAGATAGACAAATCCACCTCCACTGGCATTAATATTATCAAGAATTAATTGATTACTGGCAATATCATATTTTAGGCCTGGAACCCTATCCCCTTTAGTAATCGACTGATAATAATTACCTGGAACCTTTATTACAGCAGGACCATTAGCAAATTGATAATAGTATCTCATAAAATCCATCCAGATGTCCAGATCACTACTTATATCTACAGACCAGTTACCTGGATGCCCGGCATTAATAGAACCATTAATATCAATATATTTTGCATTAATACCTATTTTAGTAGCTGATAATGATTTGCTGCTAAAATTCCCTTTGCTATAGTCAGCTGTTTTTTTCAAACTTAGATCAGCAACTTTATTCATCCAGAAACCAGCAAAAAGTTTAATCTGGTTACTACTACCTCCCTCTGGAATCCAGACATTGGGGAAATTCTTTAGAACATAAGTTCTGCCACCGGATTGAGGTGGATACATTTTATTATCTGGATCACGTAAAAAGTTATTTAGTTGACCTGGCCAGTCCAGATCATCCTGAAAATATTTTTTAGTAGCCAGTGCTACAGCATCATCAGCTGACAACGGCAAGTAATCACTGCCTGTCCAGGCTGTACTGGGTTCAGCACTGGTAAAATAAAAACCATCAGGGTTATTTACTATATAAATTCCATTGGGAACATCAATCTGAATCTGTTGAGCCTTTAAATCGGAGAACTGGGCCAGACTACCGGATTGATTAAATATTTTTAACAGGCCTCTCATGTTTTCAACTGGCTGGTTGAGGAAAATAGCCGGGCCATTACCTGTACCTGCATTATAATTGTTATTGATCAGGATTTTACTCTGTTTCCCTTTGTTTATCTCGGAAATATGTATTCCTTCACTCACTGCTTGATTAGAGTCTACTGTTCCGGTAAAGTTTACAGCCCCACCTGTATCAGCATCAGGAATTGTTAATTTGCTTAAAGAAAGATAATAGTTGCTGTCATTATTGATCCTGATGGTTGGAGCTCCATAGGCTTTAAGAATTCCGCTACCATTAATATCTTTACTGTCAATATTTATATTCCCACCAGCCGCAAAAATGTCATTGACACTGACAGCGGTTACATCAATACTGCTCAGTGACCCCTTTAACATCTCTAACATATCAATCTGGGCCTTGATGTTCTCTTTTTCTTCTGCATTTTCTGCATTGTTTTTTTCATCTGTAAGCCTATCTATCTGGGCCTGTAGTTGTTCTTCAGGATTTATTGTCCCTTTTTGATAGCTAATCCCATTGCTGTTTGTTCCTACTGTTATATTTCCAGAACTGTCTATATCCAGGGACTGGTCGTGATAGATACCTGCTGTAGCTGTACCATTCATCTTTATCTGGCTACTACTGCTACTATTGGTATGACCATCTGAAGTAGTTGTTCCCAGTACTTCCAGGTAGGGATTATGCCCTATCCCACTGGCTTCTGTTAACAGGTCACCATCATAAGCTGCCAGATTTACATCACGGACACTTTCTTGATTAGCTCCACTTCCTATTGTTAAGTTATTGTTGCTGGCAATATTTGCCTCAGCATAAGAGCTGGTATCCAGTGGTAATGCAGTATAATTATATACCTCAGTCAGGGCATTACTATTTAGATTATTTAACCACCAGCCATCTGAACTCTTGCCTGCGGCAAGTTCTATATTTCCATAGGACATCAAGTCTGTATTATTGCCAACTATTACATTCTGATCTGTATTAAGATTACTTATAGCTTTACCACCTGCAACCGAAACCCCACCATATGTTTTAACCAGGGCAGAAGTAGAGACACTGGCATCAGTATATGCTCTGGCGTTTAAGTCTCCTGAACTGGTTAACTGAGCCTCATCAGCTATATTTACTGTGCCCTGTAAATCTGCTGTATGATGGGCTTCTGCATATGGTCCTTCGATAGCGCCACCTGTTTTTAATACAGATTCATCGAAAACATTAAGTTTATTGTTCACTCCCAGATTTAGTAATCCAGAATTGTTATCAGGATTACCCAGGGCTTTTAAGATTGCAGAATCACCAATATTTAGATTTGTATTCTCAGTAACATTACTATTACTTGTAACTGCTGAACCATTTATTACACCACCGGCTCCGCCTTTGACATTTTCATCCTTACCTTCCTGTACAACTGAATTTGTAGCTACAATATCTATTTTATCACTATTAAGCTGTGTATTATTTCCTACATTAGCATTGACACTGGAATCTATATTGTTTTCTGTAAAAGAACCACTATACCCTACTGCAGATGCATTAATACTGTTGGCTCTACTATTATAGTTAGTAGTATGCTCTGACTCAATATTCAGGTCATCACTATATAATGATACTCCTCTGGCGATATTTGCCTTTGTATTACTACTACTGTCAGTCTGAGAATCAGCAGCTGCACCAGCAACTACGCCACCACTACCGGAGATACTTTTTGCTGACAGGGTATCGTTCCCGCTGGATTTTATTGTTAAGTTTTTAACCACTCCACTAACTCCCCGCCCGATTGTAGCCTGTGTTGTGCTGTCTGAAGTAGTTTTGGCTATATTGGCTCCTACAGCAGTGATTCCGGCCACCATCCCGGTCACCTCAGACTTCTGACTGCTTTTATTATCTGCCAGTATCTGCAAATCCCCGTTCAGATTTATTTCTGTATTAGAACCAAGAATAGCTCTAACATCAATATCTGTATCCGTTTTACTCTCTGTAGCATTAACTCCCAGCAGGAGGCCACCAGATATTGCTTCTGCAAATGTTCTGGCAGTAGGGTTACCATTATTAAGTTTATTTTCTGCACTAATAGTTAGATCAGTAGCATCTATGTTATTTTCACTACCAATAGTAGCCTCGATGCTATTTTCAGCAGTAGTTTGGGCAACTGCAGCACCAGCACTGGCATATAATGATCCATTAAATCCATAGGCTTCTGCGCTTAATTGCGGTACTGCATAGGCCTTAATATTTATAGAGGCATCACTTCCATTAATATCAACATTATTCCCTATTTTTGCATTTGTTTCCCCGGACTCTTTTGCTGTTGCAGACGAACCTGAACCTGCAAAGACACCACCAGCACCAGCATAGCTTGTTGCTGCAACAGTTCCTTCCCTGGAGCTTTCAACCAGCATTTGACCTGTTCCCAGATTTATTATAGTTTCCTTAGAGTCTGTGTTCTCACCACCCAGCTGCACTATAGTACTACCTTTTTTACCAGCATCAGAAACCACTGCCCCTGCTGCAACAATTCCTGCAGTAAGACCATAGGCCTCGGCATTTAGATCAGTTTTATCAGCTGCAGTAAGTTCCAGATTACCACTTCCATTGATTGTAAGCTTTGTTCCTTCACTTACCCCTGTGTTCACATTATTAGTCACATTTGCCACCGCAACTGCAGCCCCCAGGGAAACCGCCCCAGCACTACCCTGATAAGCACTCACACTGGCAGCTTTCTCATCATTATTGAGCTTATCTGCCGTTGCCGCTATCTCCAGCTCTCCAGTAGTAAGTTGTGGGGTTCCGCCAGTTCCGTCTGCGGTTTCCATGGTAGATGCAGTTACATTGTTATTAATCTCCATAATACCGACTGCTCCACCTGCTGCAGCCACTCCCACTCCACCTGCTCCAGCATTTATATCATTCTGATCTTCTGTTGAGGCCTTGACTGTAGTCTTACCAGCCGTATCAATTGTTGAGTCACCGATTATTTGAGCTGAGGTTCCTGATTCCCGGGTAGAATTTATGTCTACAGAAATCTTGCCGGCATCATTCAAGTCATTCTCTTCATCTACAGTAATTCCTGTCCGGTTTACATCCGTATTATCTGAATCACCTGAATCATCGCCATCCTCTTTATTTACATCAAGTCCTGTCCCGTTTAAATTAAGACGATTGGAATCACTAAATCCGTTGGCCTTAGATAGGGTTCCTGAATCATCCTTATTCAGTTCACTACCAGCATCCTGACTCTGATCATCAAGATTCTGACCGACCAGGGTAACTGCTACTGCTCCGCCGAGTCCGATACTTCCCCCTACTCCCAGGGAAGCCGTGATTGTTGACAGGTCACGCTGAGCAAGGGAATTTACCTTAAGATTATTTACTGAATAGGCATTTGAGTCCTGAAGATAGGCTTCTGTAGTATTATCGACTTTTGTAACGGCCGCACTTGCTCCCACACCACATCCCGTTAATGGTCCACCATAACTAAGACCAATAGCACCAGCGGTATTATCTATTCTGGTATTATTTTTAGCCTGAATAAGAATATTACCTGTTTTCTGACCGGCTTTACCCAGATTGCTTTGATCAACATAAGCTAAGGTATTATTATTGACCAGGTTTACAACTGCACTTCCTGCTATACCAGCTCCACCACCATTGCTTCCACTGACAGACCAGTTGTTTATCTCTGTACTGTTATTTGCCTGTACATTGACAGTTCCGGTATTATCATTGGTATCAACAGTTGAACCTTCTATATAGGACTTAGTCCTACTTTCATCTGTAGCTACAGAAAAACTGCCGGAAACAGCTGAGCCTCCATAAGTAACTGCACCAGCAGCAACGAAGAACCTGCTTAAATGGTTTGCATTGATATTAATATTACCTGTAGTTACATTTGTACCATTCAAATAAGCCTCTGTTGTACCACTAAAGGTTCCAACAGTACCACTCCCTACAACCGCAACTCCACCACCGGCACCGCCTGTTACCAGTGAAGACGCGCCCTGCTGTGATGAAGCATTTATATCTATTAAATTATTTACATTTAATTGATTGGCGTTATTGATATAGGCTTTGGTGTTATTGCTGAAGACATTGGTATCAACACCAGCACCGACACCGGCGATGCCTCCGGCTATCGAGCCGATAAAACCATTGCTGTAAGCAAAGTCACTGGCCCTGACACTGACCGACTGTCCGTTTCCTGCTGTCCCACTGGTCACTGATCCAGCCGGGTTGATTAAAGCACTGTCTATATAGGCTTCAGTGTTACCCTGCAGTAGGTTGACATTGGTGGTTCCGGCAACTCCGGCATATTGACCACCGGCTACATTTGTAACAATATTTTCAATACTGTGGGCAGCTGAGGAGTTTACAGCCAGTCCAGTCAGCTCCTCGGTCTTGCGCATCGAAGCCAGGTCTGTCCGGCCATAATTGTCAAGATCCAGTCCACTGGCCAGATCAACACTGCCGTCCAGCTTGCCATTATATACTGTCATCTTATCACTACTATCCCCGGCCAGGGCTGATACCTCAGTATCACTGCCACTGATATAGGAGCCTGTATCACCACTTATCTTATTGACAGTTACTGAAGCTCCGACACCTGCTGTTCCTACACCAATTCCTATACTACCGGCTGCATTGCTGATAGTCTGTTCATTATTGGCTATTACCCCGACATTGTTTGCTGCCTTGACCTTCGCGCCTTCATCTATATAGCTTGAGGTATTATTGTCGATAAAGTTTGTAGCTGTTGATCCTGCCACACCTACATCAACCCCTCCACCTACACCTACTGCCATACTCCTGATAGTAGAGGATGAGTCACTGTTTAACAGTAGGTCTTTCAAATTATAGATAGAGTTATCAGCACTACCACTGAGATGTGCCGTTGTATTATTGTTAATTCTATTGACGGCTACTGCTGCTCCAACTGCTGTTGAACCTGACAAAGCAGCTGCTCCAGAGAGTGCCTCTATATCTGAATTATCTCCTGCTTTTATATTTACCTGGTTTGTATTTTGATCTGTCTTACTGTCTATCAACTCTGCCTCTGTCGTATTACCTATGCTTGAGGCTGAGGCAGATCCATTGAAAGCAAATTCTTTTGAACCTCCACCAGATACAGAAAGAGTCCTGATTGCTGCATTGTTTGCAGACAATATATCTAATACTTTATTAACATCAATATCTACACCATTTATAGTAGCCCTGGTCTGATTATTGATATTATTATAGGCTACTGTACCACCGACCGAGGCATTACCTTTACTGATCGTAACCTGTCCAGCAAGTGAATCAATTTTAGAGTTATCTTCTGCACTTACTGTCAGATTGTCGGCTGAAACAGTTTTAATATCTGTCTCACCACTTTGCAGAGAATCAGTCACCTCAGCAACTGTCTGGTTACCGATATCATTGATGGTTATCGAACCACCACCGGCAAATTGTCCTGATGAGACTCCTACTCCAACCGCAAAACCAGTAATAGCTGCATTGGAGTTGGCCTTAACATTTATCTCTCCATCACTATCAATTGTTCTTGTGCTAACTTTAGAGTCATCTATTCTGGACAAAATTATATTATTAATCTCATTCCAGTTAAAGGAGATACCTACATTGTTACCTCCAGCCTGTACTACACCAGCAACCGATAATATACTGCTACCGTCTGTCTCACTGGCTCCAATACTTGACCCGCTGTAGTCCAGGCTGGAACTGCTATCATTCCCCTGGTTACTACTGTTAATTATGCTGTCCAGATTACTGTTAGCATCCGTATCTTTTGCTATGACATCAACACTACTGTCCACCTGTACATCAGAATCTTCCTTGATTTCAGCTGAGGTAGTATTGTTAACAACATTGATAACAACTGCTCCCCCGAGAGTAGCAGTATTGCTTTTGGTAGTAAAACCAGCCATTGCTCCCGCAGCAGCTATCTTTGCTGCTGTCAGGGCATCTATTCGAACTTTGTCATAATTTTCAATAGTAGATCCTGAAAGATATGAACTGGTATTATCACTGATATCACTATAGGTAACAGCTGCTCCAATACCTGCTTTGCCACCACCTATCAGTGAACCTCCACCTGTACCAAGCAGGGTTCTGTCATAGGCCACAATGTCTAGATCTCTTGTCTTATCACCAGACACACTATCTTTCCCGCTGATAGTAGAATCCTTGATATAGGAGTTGATACTGTTATCTGCCTGGCTTACCGATACTGAACCGGCAGCAGATGCAGCTTTATCCTGATTGGATGATGCATTTATAGCTGCACCGAGAGCAATGGCGAACTGTTCTCCTCCGCTCAGGGCGTTTACAGTCAGGTCCTGAGACCCAGCTACTGTTGAATTATTGATATAGGCTGATGTATTATTATTTAATTCATTTACTGCTACACTTCCAGCTATACCAGCACTGAACTTAGAGCTGGAGTTATTAGCTCTAACCAGAGCGGCCGAACCACTGGCAGCAGTTATATCTGTATTATTGACCGAACTGACAGTCAGTGAATTGTCCTGACCCCCACTCAAATCAAGTTCTGTATTATCTATATAGGCACTGGTATTTAAATCTACCAGGTTGACTGCTGCACTACCTGAGATACCAATACCGAATTTTGGTTTAGCAGGTTCTTTACTCGAAGAACTACCTGACTTTTCATTTGCCTTACCAAAAGCAGAACCGAGTTTGGTTGTTAATTTGCTTTTTAGTTTATCCAGTGTCCCGGATTCTCCTGAACCTGAAGAGTCACTGGAAGAAGGCGCTGAGGCTGCGACAGAAAGAGTTTCTATCCTGCCGTCTGTCCTGGCCTTAACAGCTACATTATCTGCTGTTACTTTACCATGGGTATTATCACTATCATTCCCATTATCTCCAATAAAAGCACTGGTATTGGTTGTAATATCATTCAACGATAAACTGAGACCAATTCCAGCACTCTCTGAACTATTTACCGCCCCTGTTATAGACCAGCTTTCTACTTCATCATTAGCCTTAACTGTAAGATTACGGGCATTTACAGTCACATCATCATCTATTGAAGCCTCAGTAGTACTATTAATTACCGGCATGGAGAAAACTCCATTCAAACCGAAACTGGCTCCCCTTCCGGCCGATGGTCCAACATTTATTATCTTTTCACTGGAATTGGCTTTTACTGACATGTTCACAGGGTCAGGTGCAATACCATCATCTGGATTTTCATCTTTAGATGAAAGGTCTGCACCCTCTGCTACATAAGCCTTAGTATTGTCTGTATAGTTTACACCAACATAAGCACCACCGGCTGAAGCAGCACCCGAATTACCACCAGCTCCATTAAATGTAATAGATAGATTACCCGCTGCATAGACACCACTTACATCAGTATTAGCATAGATACTGAGTGGTGTATCCCAGCTTATAAGCGATCCATCTGTCGGCAGAGAATCTTCATCCAGGATAGAGCTGCTGGGCAGAGTACTTGTCCAGCTGTTACTACTTCCCGGAATTATATTTACTACAGTATTTTCTCCAAGATAAGCCTCAGAACTATTGTTTAAGTCCATGTAATTAACTGACCCTGCTATTCCACCCTCACTGGGAGACCCGGTTGCATTGGCAAATCCTGTCAGAAAACCATTTGCTGTTCCCAGATTCCCATTTAGCTTACTGGTAATAGTCGATAAACCTTCCCACTTATACCAGCTTATCTGATATGGTATCAAAACATCGGATTCTACACCAAGATGGCCGGCAGTTATATTACTATCTGCTCCAATGTGAGCATCTGCATTGTGTGTATGCTTTCCATAAGCCACTGCGGCACTGAGGGAATATGTTGCCGTAGGATTCTCTGAATCCCCCCTGGCATTTGATTTAACACTACTTTTGGCAAAATTCTGTAAACCAGCATCATTAACCCTGGCTACTACTACTACATCACCAGTTGCATTTACCGTAGTCTCATCATCGATAACAGCACTGGCATCATTATTGGTATTGGCGATAGTTACAGCACCAGCCAGTTTCGGTTTCTCCGTTGCTCCACTTTCAGAACTGAGACTATCCGGGCCGCTGGAACCCAGTTTATCTTTAATAAAATCTGTGCTTTTCCCAACCCCTCCCAGAGCAATTTTTTGAACAGTACCTGAACCTGCTGTGGCAGAGGACTCAGTATTATTTTTAACAATATTATCCAGGGCTTCTATAGTAAGATTGCTGTTATTTAGATCAGCGCCAATACTGGCATCAGCACTGGTGCTGGCATTAAAAATCGAAGCAGCAATTCCTGCTGTACCATCACCCATTGCCATAGCATTTGCTTTAGTAGCAAAACTATTATTATTGATAGCACTGGCAGTTACATCATTATCAACATTAATATTGGCCCCTGCAGCAATATTTGCTTTTGAATTTACATCTGCACTGGTAACTGCAATAGCTGCCTGGGCATCTGTTCCCGATGTAGAAACCGAATAAATTGTAATATCAAGATCAGCACTATTATTTGCCGATAAATTCAGGTCTGAAGCCCTGATACTTGTACCATTCTGAACCTCAACATTTGCAGTAGAATTAACACTCCCATATACAAAACCAACGCTGGCAACCCCACCGGTACCGGGATCAACTGACATCATACCAGCACTGGAAGTACTATCAGCAGAGATATCTACTTTACCATCTGCATCAATATTTGAACCATTCTTTACTAATACCTCAGAGCTGGCAGTGGACTGAACTATACCAACATTAACACCGGTCATTAAACTACCCAGTGCATCTACAGTTCCACTTACCAGATCCTGAGAATCAGTAACACTCCAGCTATAGTCGCCATTTGCATTGGCCTTAAGTGAGATATTATTCCCTTTTAAACTGGCGCCATCCAGATAGATACCTGTTTCTGCACTGGCTTCTGCTAAATCAGGCCTGTCCACTTTATCAACCTGAAGTGAAATATCCCCTGGATTTGAGTTGTTCCCGGAAGACCTGGCAAAGATCCTGGAACCATTATTTAAATTAATAACATTTCCGGCCAAAATACTAATCGACCCTGCATCAAGGTTATCTGCCCCATCACTCGCTATACTTCCACTGGCCGAAAAATTATTGCCGGCCAC
>JADQBU010000057.1 GCA_016278435.1 Halanaerobiales bacterium | reverse complement strand
CAGAAAAAATGTTGCCAGAAGTTTGTTCCAGTAGTGAAGTATATGGTACTACGGCTCCCCGTTTATTTGGAGGAGAGGAGATTCCTATTGCTGGCATTGCAGGAGATCAGCAAGCAGCAACTTTTGCTCAGGGTTGTTATGAAAAAGGAATGACAAAAATCACTTATGGAACAGGTGGTTTTATGGTTATGAATACTGGGAAGGAAGCCGTTACTTCACAGAATGGTCTTTTAACTACTATTGCCTGGGGTATTAAAGATAATGTAACATATGCTCTTGAAGGCAGTATTTTTAATGCTGGTTCATCAGTAAAATGGTTACGGGATAATCTGGGTTTAATTGATGAGGCCATGGATTCGGAGTATTTCGCCAGAAAGATAGAAAATACAGACGGTGTTTATATGGTACCGGCCTTTACAGGTCTTGGTGCTCCATACTGGAATCCAGAGGCAAGAGGAACACTTGTTGGTTTAACCAGGGGAACAAACAAAAACCATATTATCAGAGCTACTCTGGAATCGCTGGTCTACCAAACTCAGGATTTAATAACTGCTATGTTAGACGATTCTGGAATAGAGTTAAGGGAAATGAGGGTAGATGGTGGTGCTGCCGTCAATAACTTTTTATTACAGTTTCTTGCTGATATAACTGGAACCAGGGTAGAAAGACCAGAAGATATAGAAACTACTGTAGCGGGTTCAGCTTATCTTGCTGGTCTAGCCGTAGGGTACTGGAATAATATGGATGACCTGATGAAAGCAAGAAAAGTAGATAGACAATTTAAAACAAAGATGTCAATCGAAAAAAGAGATAAATTATATAGCGGCTGGAAGCGAGCAGTCCATGCAACTATTGCCTGGACTCAAACTTAGAAAATATAATTAATACATATATAATACAAATATTTTTCAAATAAAAAATTTAATTTTAACAGGGTAAATAATAGAGGTGAACCTCAAATATATAGATGAATTATTAAAACCTCTTAAGAAAGGGGGGATAATTAAATAGAGGTCCTGTTGATCTGCAGATAGTGGCAGGATAACACACAACATTTAACAAAAAAAAGGAGGAGTATAATGCGAAGAAAGTCAATAAGTATATTTATCTGTTTAACACTGGTATTGGCATGTTTCAGCTTTGTATTACCCGCAAGTGCTGCTAATGATGATGTTATTGAAAAGTGGGTTAATTACTTCCAGCCCAGTGCTATTTCCAAAGAACAGCAGTATAAGGAATTAGAGTGGTTCAGAAAAGCAGCTGAGCCCTTTAAAGGTATGGAAATAACTTCAGTTGCAGAAGGAATTAAAACTCATAAATTTGAAGCAAATGTACTTGCAAAAGCATTTGAAGAAATCACTGGAATTAAAGTTACTCATGATATTATTGGTGAAGGAGAACTTGTTGACAGGGTACAGAGACAGATCCAGACCGGGACTAAACTCTATGATATTTATGTAAATGATGCTGACCTGATTGGTACCCATTTACGCCTGGACAGTGCCCTTAATTTTACTGATTTCATGGCTAATGAAGGCAAGGATGTTACAAATCCTTATTTAGATCTGGATGACTTTATGAATCTGGAATTTGGCCAGGATTACGAGGGAAACCAGCTACAGATACCTGACCAGCAGTTTGCAAATCTGTACTGGTTTAGATATGACTGGTTTACTGATCCTGAAATTAAAGCAGAGTTTAAGGATGAATATGGATATGAACTAGGTGTACCAATTAACTGGGCTGCCTATGAAGATATAGCTGAATTCTTTACTGGTAAAGAAATTGATGGTGTTAAAGTTTATGGCCATATGGATTATGGTAAGAAATCACCTTCTCTTGGCTGGAGATTTACCGATGCCTGGTTGTCAATTGCAGGTGCTGGTGACAAGGGCCTTCCCAATGGTTTCCCAGTAGATGAATGGGGTATCAGGGTAAATGATCAGGGTATTCCAGTTGGTTCTACCGTCAAGAGAGGTGGAGCTGCTAACGGTCCGGCAGCAGTCTATGCATTATCAAAATATATCGATTGGATGAAGGAATATGCTCCTCCTTTTGCATCTTCTATGACCTGGTCTGAAGCTGGTCCAGTACCTTCCCGTGGTAATATAGCCCAGAGACCATTCCAGTATATTACATGGTTGTCTGATGAAGCATTTACTGATCCTTCCAGTACTGTTACTGATGAGAATGGTATGCCTCTCTGGAGAGTTGCACCTACTCCTCATGGTCGTTATTGGGATGAAGGAATGAAGGTTGGTTATCAGGATGCAGGAAGCTGGACAATTTTGAAAAAAAGTGTAAAAGATGACTATAGAAAAATGGCCTGGTTATGGGCCCAGTTCTGTGTATCCAAAACTGTTGCTTTAAAGAAATTTAATATTGGCTTCACACCGGTAAGACATTCAACAGTTAATTCAGATTACTGGACCGAACATGAAGGTGAACTCGGTGGTATCATTACCTTCTATCGTTCACCTATGGAAAAATTGTGGACTGACTCCG
>JADQBU010000030.1 GCA_016278435.1 Halanaerobiales bacterium | reverse complement strand
GCTAGTATATGAGTCATAATCTTAACCCCCTATCATATCGTCTAAACCGGCCCCGGCTGGTACCATCGGATAAACATTCTCCTCGGCCGGAATGCTTATATCCAGTAAGACAGGGCCTTCCGTTTCCATTGCCTTCTTTAAAGCAGCTTTTAGTTCACTCTTCTTTTCAACCTTCATACCTTTAATATCATAAGCTTCTGCCAGTTTCGTAAAATCTGGAGCAGTAATCTCGGTAGCAGAATAACGTTTATCGAAAAATAGCTCCTGCCACTGTCTGACCATTCCCAGATACTTATTATTAAGGATAATAATTTTTAGCGGAAGATTATAGTTTTTAGCGGTGGCCAGCTCCTGCAGATTCATCTGAAAACTACCATCACCTGAAATATTTATTACAGTTTTATCCGGGTTCCCTATCTGGGCACCAAGCGAAGCAGGTAATCCAAAACCCATTGTTCCCAGACCACCTGAGGTGACAAAACTTCTCGGCCTGTCAAACTTAAGATGCAGGGCAGCCCACATCTGATTCTGACCTACTTCTGTACAGATTATAGTATTTTCATCCATATAATCCTGTATTAGCTCCAGTATATACTGTGGTTTAATAACCTCAGAACCATTACTATCTTCATATTTTAAAGGATAGTTTTTCTTTAATTCTGCAATTCGCTGCTGCCATTCGCCGGGTTTTCTCTCTTCAATCAGAGGAATAAGTTCCTCCAGCACATCTTTAACATCCCCGACGATAGGAATATCTACCCCAACATTCTTGCCGATTTCTGCCGGATCTACATCAATATGAATTATTTTAGCATTGGGAGCAAAACAATCCAGTTTACCGGTAACCCGGTCATCAAAACGGGCCCCTACTGCTATCATCAAATCTGTCTCCAGTGTAGCATAATTGGCATACATTGTTCCATGCATCCCCAGCATCTCCAGAGCCAGTGGCTCTGTTTCAGGATAGATACCCAGTGCCATCAGGGTCGTTGTGATCGGAATCTGGGCTTTATCTACCAGCTGGCGGACCTCTGTTTCTGCCCCGGCAATAATAGCCCCACCCCCGACATAAAGCAGTGGTTTCTGAGCCTGATTTATGGCCTCTGCTGCCTTTGTAATCTGCAGGATATGGCCCTTTCTGGTCGGCTTATAACCCGGTAGATCTACTTCTTCGGGATAAGAAAACTCAGCCTCACAGGCAGTAACATCTTTAGCAAGGTCAACCAGTACAGGTCCCGGTCTTCCGGTCCTGGCGATATAAAATGCTTCCTTGATCGTCCTGGCCAGGTCGTTAATATCTGTTACCAGAAAATTATGCTTGGTAACCGGCAGGGTAATTCCTCTAATATCGGCCTCCTGGAAGGCATCTTTACCTATCACCTGACTATCAACCTGACCGGTAATGGCTACCAGTGGTACGGAGTCCATATAGGCATTAGCCAGACCGGTAACCAGATTAGTACTCCCTGGCCCGGAAGTAGCGATACAGACACCTACTTTACCGGTAGTCCGCGCATAACCATCGGCAGCATGGATAGCTCCCTGTTCGTGTCTGGTTAAATAATGCTTAAGCGAAGAATCATAGAGGGCATCATAAATAAATATTACTGTCCCTCCGGGATAACCAAAAACAACTTCTACATCCTCTTTCATTAAACTTTCTACAAGAATCTGTGCACCGTTCATAACTGTCATCTAAATTCACCTCCAGAAAAATAAGAAAGCCCTGAATATAGCAATTCAGGGCATAGATATAGCAATTAAGCAATATAAATAAAACCTAATTGCAGAAGTTATTATTCCCTTCTCACTACTTGTCTACTCAACTTCTGTCAAATTAATATATTCAGTTTTCACTATAAGAAAAAATTTACCTTAATTTAGGTTGATATAAATTATACATTCTAAAAGTACAATTGTCAAGAAAGAATCATATAGTTTCTCCGAATTTAATTTTTTGCTGAAAAAAGGATAATTGAGGATAACAGAAATTTTTAGATAAAGAGTCTTAATGAAATATTTAAAAAAATATGGCCTAACCACACGATGTGGTTAGCTAATACATGGTCAGGATGGCCTATTGTATTAGGTAGCCATATTTCGAAGAATATTGAGTTTTAGATGATTCTAAAAATTTCTTTTTAGGACGAAATAAACTTTTTTCAGCATAGGAATAGATAGAGAAAGTTATATTTTATCTAAAACGCAACACTTAATCCGGCCTGAATCTCTTTTAAATCCATGAAACCGAATTTAAATGATACATTTCTTCCCATACCAACCTGTAAACCGAGGTTAATCTTCTTATTTACATATTCAGCCATTAAATTCATCGGCGGCAGGGTTGGACTTACTGTAACTTCTTCACCTTCACTTATTTCAACAGCAACGGGGTTAATTATTTTGTTAACTCCCACAAATAATCCGCCCAGTTGGTCATTCCCATAACCTACATGGACCTGGGTATTATAGAATAGTTTCTTGCTGGCCACAAGATAAAGGTCTT
>JADQBU010000006.1 GCA_016278435.1 Halanaerobiales bacterium | reverse complement strand
AACCACCTCAGGAAAGAAGCTCCATCTAAATTTTAATTTAGATGGTGAGGTTCACATTATTATAACATTAAAGTTAAACTTTACACAATGTTAAAAAACTAAACCCCGGTCAATATATCTACTTTATTTATCTGCTTTAAATTAAATTATCCCTACTAATAATGGGTATTTCTAATAGTCTCAACCATGGCCCGGAAATTTTCCAGCGGGGTATCAAGCTGGACATGATGGGTGGGACCTAAAATCAGGCCGCCATTTTTCCCGACTGTATTGATCCTATCCAGAACCTCATTTCTGACATCTTCCGGTGTACCAAAAGGCAGGGTCTGCTGTTCATCAATTGTACCCCAGAAACAGAGCCGGTCACCATATTCTCTCTTTAATTCCGCCGGATCCATCGCTGCCGGCTGAACCGGATTCAGTACATCCAGACCAATCTCAATTAAATCCGGTATAATCGGGTTGATAACCCCGTCAGAATGATAGGCAACCTTGATATCCGGCTTAATTTTCTTGATCTCAGCTATAAATCTGGCCATCCTGGGTTTGAAAAACTTTCTCCATAAAGCCGGTGAAATCAACATTGAACTCTGTCCCCCCATGTCATCACCGAGCCAGATCATGTCAACCCCCATCTCTGCCAGTTTCCGGGCAGCTGTCAGGTGGTAGTGATAGGGAATATCCAGAATTTTACCGGCCAGCTCTGGATTTTCAATAAAATCCATAAATAACTGCTCCATTCCCCGCAGAGCCCAGGCACACTCAAAGATCGTTGTCACCGTAACACCAACAATATAGTATTCTTCCTGATAATCTGCCAGAACCCGTTCTGCTTCCCGGTAAAGTTCCGTACGCTCCGGGTCAGGGCTCTGATAACTATCAACAGCCTCATCATCGGCCAGCGGATGACCGGTAATCTCGGTATATTTACCCTTACCAAACCTGGTTTTATATTCGGCAACTTTCCATTTTATACCCCATTCATCATAATAGAAATCTTTTTCGGCATAACCCGGTTGGTAGTAGGAATTGGCCCAACCGACAGAAACCAGCAAAAGATCCTGCTCCAGCGCCCTTTCTAACTTATAGGTATTACCACTACCGTGTGGATTATGGGATTTTGATTTATCCAGCTTTAGCTCCTGTTCCAACCTGGCTGCAAATTCCGGGGTAAAACTGATCTGCATCGGACACCTGTCCGGTTCCTGATGGGCAAGTGCCATATCTACCCGTTCCCGGTGATTCATCTATCCCACATCCTTTCATAACAATTACTATTTTTAAATCGGTGTTTTTTTATCAAAAATAACTGCCGAATTCTAAGTTTTTCATCTAATCCCGTCTGCCTACCTGTTCTTTTTCAGAACTGTATGCAGGGTAACAGCAATCAATATCAGTAAACCATAGATAAAGAGAGTCCAGAAACCGGAGAGCCCGGCTGCAACAATACCTGCTTCCAGGGAACCGATGATAAAGGCACCGATAAGTGTTCCCAGAATAGTAGCCTCTCCCCCGAACATGGAAGTACCGCCTATAAATACTGTGGCTACAGTCATCATTAGATAACCTTCACCCATTGTCGGCCACCAGGTCCGCATTCTGAATATATCCAGGATTCCGGCAAAGGCTGCCAGCATACCCATCAGCATAAAGGCCAAGATCTTGGTTCTATCAACGTTGATCCCCATCATCCTGGTAGCATTTTCGTTATCACCGATAAAGAGAATGTGTTCTCCAAATTTATGGCGGAACAGAATAAACCAGAGTAGTATAGTTAAACCAACAAACCAGAATGACTGGGAGGGCAAACCGAATATATCCCCGGCAAAGATTTTATAGAAGAATGTACCGCTGAGATTCATATTATAGGCATGACCCTGGGAAAGCAGATTACTCGTTCCCCTGATGAAAAACTGCATACCAATGGTTACAACTATCGAGGGAATACCGATCTTGGAGATCAGAAGTCCATTGGCCAATCCCACCAGTGCTCCAACGACCAGACAGGCCAGTACTGCCAGCAGAATACTACTGGTTACACTAAATACTATCGCAAAGACAAATCCAGACAAAGCCATAACAGCGGGAAAAGAAAGATCGATCTCCCCCATGGCCAGAATCATGGTTAACCCCAGAGCCATTATTCCCACAAAGGGAATTGTTGATAGAAAGGAGCGGTAGATCTGGGGACTTAAAAACACATCAGGACTGGTTATAATAAATAGTAATAAGACAGAAAAAGCGATAATTATAAGGGCAAACTGGGTCTTATATTTTTGAAAAGATTTATTAATTAAGTCAGGTTTCATGATGTACCTCCCTATTTGTGTACTCTTGTCAGTTCTACCAGTTTTTTATTTAAATCATCAAGAGAGATTCTTTCCCGTTCAAACCTGCCCACAATCTTACCCCGGTCCAGGACAACAAACCTGTCAGAGACGGGATAGACATTGGCTATATTATGGGAAATATAGACACAGGATTTTCCTCTCTTTTTAATATCCTGGAT
>JADQBU010000239.1 GCA_016278435.1 Halanaerobiales bacterium | reverse complement strand
CAGACTTTTCACCTTCTACTTCATTTACATAAACCTTCTCTGGTTCATCAACTATCGCCCTGGCTATCGTTTCAACTAACTCTTTCACAGGAGTAACCCCCTTCATTAATTTTCATTATGGTATTTCGCCAGAATTCCTGACTTTTTAAATAGACTCTTAACTGTACTTGAAGGCCTGGCACCATTGTTTAACCATTTCAGGGCTTTCTCTTCATCAATTTCATATGTTTCTGGTTCAGTTGTTGGATCATAATAGCCAATTTCTTCTACAAATCTTCCGGTTGTAGCATTTCTGGAATCAGATACTATCAAACGAAAAGATGCACTTCTTCTTTTACCCATTCTTTTTAATCTGATCTTTACAGCCATCTAAATCACCTCCTATTTAGGATACATTTTCAACCAAAAAACGGTATATTTAACTTACCAGGTTTACCCTGGGCATTATTTAGCTGTTTCATCATCTTTTTAGTCTGCTTAAACTGTTTAAGAAGTCTGTTAACTTCCTGGATTTTAGTTCCACTTCCCTGTGAAATCCTCTTTCTTCTGCTACCATTTATAATCTCAGGATTATTTCGTTCCTTGATTGTCATGGAGTTGATAATTGCTTCCACACGGTCTAACTGTTTTTCATCCACCTGCATATTTTTAAGCTGTTTAGCGCCACCAAGTCCGGGTATCATACCCAGAACCTGGTCCAGTGGACCCATATTACGGATCTGATTCATCTGCTCCAGAAAATCTTCCAGAGTAAACTCATTTTTCCGCAGTTTTTCTTCCATTTCCCGGGCCTTTTTGGCATCAAAACTTTCCTCGGCTTTTTCGATTAAACTGAGTACATCCCCCATTCCCAGTATCCTGGAGGCCATCCGGTCCGGATAAAACGGTTCCAGATCTTTTAATTTTTCTCCAGTACCGATAAATTTAATCGGTTTTCCGGTTACCGCTTTCGCAGAAAGAGCAGCTCCGCCCCGGGCATCTCCGTCAAGTTTAGTTAAAACCAATCCATCTATACCCAGGGTCTGATCGAATTTTTCTGCTACATTAACAGCATCCTGACCAGTCATGGAATCTACTACCAGCAAAATCTCATGGGGTTTGACATTCTTCTTAATAGCACTCAATTCATCCATCATTTTTTCATCTATATGCAGTCTACCTGCTGTATCCAGGATTACTACATCATTACCCTGAGACTGGGCAGAACTAACTGCAGCCCGGGCAATATCAACCGGATTCTGTTGATCTCCCATCGAAAATACAGGAATTTCCAGTCTTTCTCCCAGAATCTGTAGTTGTTTTATTGCAGCCGGTCTATAAATATCACCGGCAGCCAGTAGCGGTTGTTTTCCTTTATGTTTCAAAAGACGGGCCAGTTTGCCGGCACTGGTTGTTTTACCTGAACCCTGTAGTCCAACAAGCATAATAATTGTCGGCGGAGAAAGGGCAAAGTTTATTTCACTTCTCGTTTCACCCATCAATTCAGATAGTTTCTCATTTACCAGCTTTACTACCTGCTGACCAGGGGTCAGACTTTCCATTATTTCATGTCCCACAGCTCTTTCTTCAATATCATTTACAAACTTCTTAACTACTTTATAATTAACATCTGCTTCCAGTAAAGCCAGTTTAACTTCCTTCAGGGCATCTTTTACGTCATTTTCATTGAGTTTACCTTTACCGCGAAGTTTTTTCAAAGTTCCCTGTAATTTTTCGGCAAGGTTCTCAAATATCATTCTGTCCCCTCCTTTAAATGTCCTCTTTTATCATTCTTATCCTACCAAGAATATCTTGTTTCTCTTCTGTATTAATTCTATCATTACTTGCAATATAATCTTCAAATTCAGTCAGTTTATTTCTAAATGTATTTAACTTTGCCACCAGTTTTAAATCTTTTTCATAATTCTGCAGGAGTTTCTCTCCCCGCTGCAGGTGGTCATAAACACCCTGACGACTGATTTCCAGTCTTTCAGCAATCTCTCCCAGGGAAAAATCCTGAAAATAATAAAGACTGATTATCTCCTGCTGGCGTTCAGTCAAGAGTTTACCATAATAATCAAATAATAGACCAATTTTAATTGTTTTTTCTAGCAAAAAAATCACCTGCAGTGTAAAGCTAAATAACTTTACGTTAAGTAAAATCACTTTACAGATGATAGTATAACTTACTTGCCTGAACTTGTCAAGAAAAATCTCTATAAAAATTTCCTCGTAATATATTAACTGCAAAATAGTTAATTAAGGAATACAGAAAATTTTAGTAAAAGAGTCTTAACGAAATAGATGAGGAAATAAGGCCGAGCTACATGGATGTAGCGAGTTAATCCCAGGTCAGGATGACCTATGGATTAAGAGCCGATATTTCAATACTATTGAGTTATAGACGATTCTAAAAATTTTCTTATATGACGAAATCACTATTTTGTAGTTTTAATTTTTTAATTAAGGTAACTTATGAAATTTTTCTATTCTTCTTCTGCAAAAAGGGCTTCTACAAATTCTTCCGGATTAAGATCGGAAGAGCA
>JADQBU010000036.1 GCA_016278435.1 Halanaerobiales bacterium | reverse complement strand
TCTTCTCTTTTAATATATCCCTTAATTGCTGATAATTTCCCTCTTTAAGTAAAAAAATTACTTTTACGCCGGAATTACTATATTCGGTGTCTTTTATTTTACCCCCGGCAGCCGCAATCTGTCCCATGATAATTCCAATCAGGTCATAATCACCTGCTACTGCCAGCTTATAAACCAGTTCGATTTTTCTACTTTCTGCCTCTTCAATAACCATTCTGGCAGTACCTCCATAGGCTCGAATTAGACCACCGATACCGAGTTTAGTCCCCCCGAAATAGCGGGTAACAACAATAACAGTATTGGTTAAATCCGCACCTTCAATCGCCTGTAATACCGGCGGGCCGGAAGAACCTGCTGGTTCCCCATCATCATTACTGTATTTAACTGCTTGATCTCCATAACCCAGTTTATAAGCAGTTACATTATGAGTAGCATCATGATACCGGTTTCTGATTGTTTCTATAAATTCATTAACCTGCTTTTCATTATCAGCCCGGGTAATATTACCATAGAATTTACTATCCTTTACTTTATTGATTACCTCAACTTTTCGGGCAGGTGTAAAAAATATTTCAGACATTCTATTTCCTCCAGATTAATTTAAGAATTCAACCAGGCCAGTTTTGCCGCACCCAGGGCACCCGCTAACTGCGGATACTGGGGCACCTTAATATTTATATCCAGTTCAGCACCCAGTATTTTTCGTACTCCCGAATTCAGACATACTCCCCCGGTCAACACCACTTCCTCTTCCAGACCGACTCTATAAACCATTCCTGTCAATCTTTTAACAATAGATTTATGTAATCCCCGTAGAATCTCTGCTCTCGGTACTCCCCTGGCAACCAGACCGACAACTTCTGATTCGGCAAATACCGTACAGGTACTGGAGATAGCGGCTGCTTTCCGGGTCTGTAGTGAAACCTCTCCTATCTCAGTCAGTGGTATCTCCAGATTTTCAGCCATAACTTCCAGAAAACGTCCTGTACCTGCTGCACATTTATCATTCATAAGAAAATCCTCCACCCGGCCTTCCTTATCCAGTCGGATAACCTTACAATCCTGACCACCAATATCAATGATAGTCCGGGCTCCAGGGAATTCAGCATAGGCACCAGCAGCATGACAGCTGATTTCAGTAACCTTTTCATCAGCAAATGCAATATTAATTCTTCCATAACCGGTTGCAATTATGTAATCCAGATCATCTCTCGAATAATTTACTTGCTGCAGGAGACCATTGAGCACTCTTTCAGCCCTTCCAGTACTATTAATCCCTGTCGAAACAACCTGTTTACCCAGTATATCATCATATCCTTTTAAAATTACTACTTTTATAGTACGTGAACCAACATCTATTCCAGCAGTCAGCATCCTAAATCTCCTCTCTGGAATTCCAGTAATTCAATAAAAGCCTGAAGCCTGGTCAGTAACTGACCTTCTCTATAATCTCTTGCATCTACCAGGTCCCCATCTATATTGAGAAAGGGAATACCTTCCCTTTTAAATCTCAGTCTAATCATATCCATTCTACCACTACTCTGTCTACAGCCCCGGTGGGAAAATGCCACTACCCCATCTATATCATAGTCACTAACAATCTTTTTTAACCGTGCAATCTGCTCATCCAGTCTCCCCCAGCCAAAATGATCTATCATCTTCAGGGCTAGACTATAATAAGGAGCCTTTGAATCCAGCAGTTCCCAGTAGAGCTGGCTGTATTCTTCAAAAGCAATAACAGCCCCCCGACTGGCAAGTTCAGAGAAGATATTCTGGGGATAATATGGTTTTAAATGCAACCAGAGAAGTCTAAACTTTTCTTTATCAACTACAGCTTTGTTTTCCCTTATCCTGCCCTTTATCTCCTCTAACAGGCGTTTGTAAAATTCCTTCCCTCCCCGGGATCCAAAAGACATGAATTCCATAGGTACCAGATTTAATGCCCGTTCACCTGAGAACACTGCCGGCCTGTATTTCCTTAATTCATTTATTTCCTGATGATAACGGTGGGCCCGGTTTGAATATGTAAAAGTTTCTGTAAAATCTGGCTCTCCATCATTTAATATTAAAACCAGATCTCTGATCTGCTCCGCCAGCCAGTCTGCATTTTCCCGGGAATAAGGGGTTTCCAGTAGATAATAAGGCACATTACAAATCCCGGCAATGTACTGCAGATATTTCTTGGCACCATCACAGAGATGTGAGGCTGCCACTACATAATCCGGTTCAGGTAGTAGTTCTGATCTCATTAAACCAGTGCCACAGCGGTGAATACTGCAGAGGTCAGGACTCATCCATTCTCCTTCTGCCGTCGAAATAATCCTATCGGCCAGACCCAGGGTCGAAGAAAAACCAGCCGCTACTTCAGGCATAAAAGGCACACCACCACAGGCATAGATTATTTCCGGAGGGATAAAAGTACTGCACCAGACCACAGGTTTTTCCTGCAAATAAGCAGCCCTTGTTTCTTTCAGCAAATAATCTACAGTCTCTTTCATATAACCCTTGATTAAAATATTATTTCCCAG
>JADQBU010000116.1 GCA_016278435.1 Halanaerobiales bacterium | reverse complement strand
TCTACAGGGAAAGATACCTGTGATTGCAGGTTTCCAGGGAATGAGTCAGGATGGAGAGATTACAACCCTTGGTAGAGGAGGTAGTGATACTACCGCGGCTGTGATTGCAGCTGCATTGAAAGCAGATTGTCTGGAGATATTTACTGATGTTGAGGGGGTTATGACAGCAGATCCCAATCTGGTAGATGAGGCCCGTGTACTTGATAATGTGTGCTATAATGAGGTCTGTGAATTAGCTTATCAGGGAGCAAGAGTAATCCATCCCCGGGCTGCGGAAATAGCAATGATTGAGAATATTCCTATCAAGATTCGTTCCTTTTCATCTGATAAACCCGGAACAGAAATCCGAAATTTGGAACTTAAAACCATAAAAAGTGATCGACCAGTTACAGGTGTTACCAGCCGCAGTGATATTATCTTTATTAAAATAAAGCCTGATAAACCGGCTGAATATGCTACAGGTTTAAAAATATTTAAGATTATGGCCAGTAATGAAATCAGTGTCGATTTTATAAATATTACCCCCAATTCTATCTCCTTTGTAGTAGAGGATAGAAATCGGGATAAAATAAGGGAATTATTAAATAAAAACAACTTTAACTTTCATTTATCTGATGAATTTACCAAGGTTTCTGTTGTCGGTGGAGGTATGACAGGAAGGCCTGGAATTATGGCCCACATTGTAGAAGCCCTGACCGAGAATAATATTTCTATATATCAATCTACTGATTCACATACCACAATTTCCTGTTTGCTGAAAAAGAATGAAGAAAAAATGGCTTTGAATACACTTCATCAGGCTTTTGTTTTAAATGAATAAAAGGAGTTGATAAAGATGTCTGATTCTTTTGGGGAAGTCATTACTGCTATGGTGACCCCCTTTGATGAAAATTTGAATCTAAATCTTGACAAAGCAAGAGAGCTGGCTTCCTATCTGGTTGATAATGGTTCAGATGGCATTCTGGTTCTGGGTACTACAGGTGAAGTCCCTACACTAACTAAAGAAGAAAAAATATTACTACTGGAAACTGTGGTTGATGAAGTTGGAGACAAAACAAAAATATTGGCCGGTACTGGTTCATATTCTACTCAGGAAAGTATAGAAATGACCAGAGAAGCTGAGAAAATCGGTGTTGATGGTATATTAATTGTATGTCCTTATTATAATAAACCACCACAGGAAGGTTTATATAGACATTTTAAAATGATAGCTGAAAGTACATCTTTACCTATTATGATATATAATGTTCCCGGGCGTACATCACGTAATATTGAAATGAAAACAATCTGTCGGCTGGCAGAAATTGAAAATATTATTGCAGTTAAAGAGGCCAGTGGGGATATTTCTCAAATCACTGAAATCTGTAATTCTGTCAATGATGATTTTTATGTATACAGTGGGGATGACAATATGACCTTGCCTGCACTTTCTGTAGGGGGTTGTGGAGTTGTCAGTGTTGCTTCTCATCTGGTTGGAAATGATATTAAAGAGATGATTCAAAATTATAAGCAGGGTAATGTTCAAAAAGCTATCAGTCTAAATAAAAAACTCTCACCTTTCTTCAAGGGAATTTTCCTGACCACAAATCCTATTCCTATTAAAGCTGCACTGAACCTGGTTGGTCATAATGTAGGTGGACTCAGGCCTCCTTTGCTGGAATTAAACCATTCGGAAGAAGAGGTACTGCAGGGGATTTTGCAGGGAGTTGGTCTCTTATAAAAGGAATATTGAATAAAAACAATCAAATTATTATAGTGAGAAAAAGCAAGTACCGAAAATGGTGCTTGTTTTTTTTGTTATTTACAGGTATAATATAGTTAACGGGTAAATGAACGGGCCTTTTTATTTTACAAATAAATATTACTTGGAGGTGTTTTTTTTTGTAAATGGCTTTTCAAAATGAAATAAATAAAGTAAGAATGATTCCACTCGGAGGAGTGGGAGGAATCGGGAAAAATATGATGTTACTCGAGGTCGGAGAAGAAATGCTCATCATTGATGCCGGTGTAATGTTTCCAGAAGATGATCTTCTGGGAATAGATTTGGTTATACCTGATTTCTCGTATGTTTTAGAAAATAGAGACAAAGTTAAGGGAATTGTTTTAACCCATGGACATGAGGACCATATTGGTGCTTTGCCCTATCTTTTAAGGGATTTAAATGTGCCTGTTTTCGGTACAAAGTTAACCCTGGGATTTCTGGAAGGAAAACTTAAAGAACATAACCTTCTGGATGAACAACGGTTAAAAATAGTAAATCCCGGTAGACGAATAAAGGTTGGTTCTTTTGATATAGATTATATCAGGGTAAACCATAGTATTGCAGATACCTGTGCCCTGGCAATTTATACCCCGCTGGGTGCAATTATTTATGCCAGCGATTTTAAATTCGACCAGACACCAATCGATGGCGGAGTTGCCGATTTTCATAAGCTGGCAGAACTGGGAGATAGCAAACCTGGTGTACTGGCTTTATTTTCCGATAGCACAAATGCAGAAAGAGAAGGTTATACTCTTTCAGAAAAAATTGTAGGCAAGACTATTGACGATG
>JADQBU010000021.1 GCA_016278435.1 Halanaerobiales bacterium | reverse complement strand
CATCACTTTGTCAATAATCGTAGCGGCAATACCTATTATGCCAACCTTGAGCCCGGTATACTCTTTAATCAAATAGGGATCAAAAAGCAGCTCATCACTTTTTTCATCATAGGCATTAATCGCCAGCATGGGATAATTAAGTTCCTCAGTTATTTCCATAAATCTTTCCGGACCATAACCAAACTCCCAGTGAGCAGTCATGCCTTCAAATCCCATCTTATTAAGTACTGGTACCATTGCCTTCCCTTTAGAATTAACTGCAGTAAAAGTACCATGAATGGTGTCTCCATTATCCAGTGTCAGCACCTGATTGTTCTTTTCAGCTTTAATGTCTTTGATCAAAGCACCAATCCGGGCATAACCACCTACCTCTTTATACACTGCTTCCTTTCCCTTCCAGAATAACTCCTGATGACTTTCCAGATAGGCATGAGTATCATTAATCTGCAGTGAAGTTAAATTTTTACTCATCTTATTACCTCAATATTGGTTTTAAGTTGTTAAAAGTAATACAAACGCATTAATACTGAGTATCACAAGTACCAGCCAGCTGAATATTTTTTTGGAAATATGATTGTAAATTCTAATTCCAAGCCATGCACCTAAAAACAAAGCAGGCATTACTATTAATGCTTCTAATAATAAAGACAAGGTAAAGGAGCCCGCTATCCCGTGAACTAAAGTTCCTAATGTAATCACCAAAAAACTTAATGAAGTTTCTACTAGATTAATAATAAAAACCACCCCGTATCAATTTAATATTTAATTGGGATTTGTTATTTTTTAAATTTTATAAGCTATAATCATTATTTCACTTTACTTATCATTTTAAAACTTTAACATCTTAGCATTGATGGCTACAATCACGGTACTCATCGACATCAGAACTGCACCTACTGCAGGAGAAATCATAATTCCAACCCCTGCCAGTACACCGGCTGCCAGAGGAATAGCAAAAGCATTATAACCTGTAGCCCAGAATAAATTCTGAATCATCTTCTTATATGTTAAGCTGCCAAATTCGATCAGCTTGAGTACATCAAGTGGATCACTTTCGACAAGGATAATGTCTGCTGTTTCGGCAGCTACATCTGTACCGGATCCAATAGCAATCCCGATATCTGCCTTTGCCAGTGCAGGTGCATCATTAACTCCATCACCGGTCATGGCAACAAAGGCACCTTCAGCCTGCAGTTCTTCTACCTTTTTCTGCTTCTGATCGGGCAGTATTTCAGCGAAGAAATCAGTTAAACCAAGCTCATTACTTACATATTCGGCAGTTTTTTGATTATCTCCGGTCAGCATTGTAACTTTTATTCCTCTATCCTTAAGTTTTTGTACTGCCTCATAGGAACTTTCTCTAATCTGATCTCCAAGTCTGATCATACCGATTAAGTTTCCAGCTTCTAAAATGAAGATTTCGGTAAAAGGTCCTTCTTTTAAAGCAGTCTGAGGTACTTCTATCTCATTTTCTTTCAGATAACCTGGAGAAACAGCTTTTAAATCTCTGCCATTAATTTTTCCGATTACTCCCTTACCTTTGATTATTTCAAAGTCATCGACTTTAAGCAGCTCAACTTTATCTTCTTTTGCTTTCTTTGCTATTCCATTTGCAATTGGATGTTCTGACTCCTGTTCTAAAGAAGCTGCTTTTTGTAGAATCTCTTCTTTACTATACTCATCTGCAAAACTTTCTATTGTCTCAACTCCAAATTCTCCTTTAGTCAGGGTACCTGTTTTATCAAATAAAACTGTATCTATTTTACGGGAATTCTCAAAAGCGGTACGGTTGCGTATCAGTAGCCCATTTTTAGCAGATAGAGTTGTGGAAACAGCTACCACCAGTGGAATCGCAAGCCCCAGAGCATGAGGACAGGTAATAACCATCACTGTTGCCATCCGCTCTATAGCAAAAGCTAAATCCCCTCTTATATAAAACCAGCTGCCGAAGGTTATTGTTCCTGCTGTAATAGCAATAATAGTCAGCCATAAAGCCGCTCGATCGGCAAAATTCTGGGTTTTAGATTTATCTGCCTGAGATTCTTTAACCATCTCTATCACCTGAGATAAGTAACTTTCATCACCAGCTTTTTCAATTTTAATTTTAATTGAGCTGTCACCGTTAACTGAACCACCTATTACTTCATCATCAACTTCTCTTTTTACAGGTTCTGATTCCCCGGTTAACATTGACTCATCTATATAGGAGTCTCCTTCGTAAATTACTCCATCAGCAGGAATTTTTTCTCCTGGTTTAACTAAAATCTGGTCTCCTTTTTTTAACTCTTTTATTTTAATTTCCTTAACTTCTCCGTCTACAATTTTATGGGCCTCATCCGGCATTAATTTAGCAAGTTCTTCTAAAGCATTAGAGGCTCCCATAACCGAGCGCATTTCAATCCAGTGACCTAAAAGCATAATCACAATTAAGGTTGCCAGCTCCCAGAAGAAAAATCTTCCTTCCAAACCAAATACAACTGCTGTGCTGTAAAAATAGGCGACAGAAATCGCCAGGGCAATTAAAGTCATCATGCCCGGTTTTTTATCACTCAACT
>JADQBU010000075.1 GCA_016278435.1 Halanaerobiales bacterium | reverse complement strand
TGTCCAGCATCATTTTGATTGTCTTATCATATTTTTCCAGGGTAAGGGTTTTTAATAGACTGTATCCAGTTTAGTTTAATATCGAGTTCATCAGCAAAAGCACGGGCCTGTACAAATATATTATCATCAATAATAACCGGCCGAACTTCAGAACCCAGCTTTTCTCCATTAACAACAATATTAATATCAGCAGCAAATCCTATCTGATAAATATTAATTACAGATATAAGTATTAAGATTAAAATCAGATAGGCACTTTTTCCCTTCATAGAATCCACCCCTGTAATTTATCTATAAAATTAAAAAAATAATCTATAAAATACTATTAAATATAGAGGTCAAGTAAGAATCCCCTGATTTCATCAAGTTTCCCGACAATCTGCAGGACATCACTCTGTTCTTCCATAAATAGTTTGTACAGTTCCTCCAGATTCTGGTCTACCTTTTCCATAATAGTATAGGTCTTTACATTTCCCCGCTGGTCCCAGCTAAATGTCTGTTTGGTCCTGGCATATTCCTTCTGAACAAAACGAAGAAATTCCCTGACACTTCTTCTATATTCTACAAGATCTTTCTGATCAAGCGATTTTTTTAGCTTTTCACCCTGTTCATCTATTATTAAAAGCAGTTCATCCAGTCTGTTATTTATCTCTCCCCTGTTAATATTCAATAACTCTGTTTTAAAACCAGAGGAATTCTTACCTGTTTTTTTCAGAGCATCTCTATTTTTTAGCTGTATGCGGATATTTTTATTTTCAACCTTCATATTCTCATCCTCCGGTTACTTATAAGATTCAACAAAAAGAGATATTTTTCCTGCAAAAAATTTATAAATGTTCAATATTATAATAAATTAGCTGAATACCATTAAAATCTTCAATATATTTTATGACCTTATCCAGTAAGCGGTCGGTAAAAACCCTGTCATTACTGATCGTTACAATTCCAATTGTTGAACTCTGCCAGAGATCATGACTTCCAATCTCAGCAGCTGATATATTAAATTTTTGTTTGAGTCTCTCCAGCAAACTCTTGATTACACTCCTCTTATCCTTAAGAGAATGGGCCATGGGAATCCTCAAATCAGCTGTACATAAACCTACAATCATATATGACACCTCCGGAAATAATTTTAAAAATAAAAAAGTCCAAGCTGTTTAATGATACTAAACAACTTAGAACAGTTTTAAATAACATCATTTCTAATTTTAGACTAATAAACTTAAAATAATTCATTTACAAATATTTTTACCAGTTCTGGATCAAACTGAATACCTGCTTTATTCATCAACTCATCCCGGGCTTCCTCCCCGGAAACAGCCTTTTTATAGATCTGGTCATGTGTCATAATATCAAAGGCATCGACTATACTGATAATCCTTGAGGCTAATGGAATCTCCTTTCCGTTGATACCACGGGGGTAGCCCTCACCATTCCACCATTCATGGTGGTATAATATTCCCTCTGCAATATGGGCAAACTCATCAGCAGAACGGGCTATCCGGTAACCTGTCTCCGGATGGGTTTTAACCAGCTGCCATTCCTCTTCTGTCAGATCTCCTTCCTTATTTAAGATTCTGATCGGAATATTTAACAGACCAATATCATGTAGAGAAGCAGCCATTTTTATCTTCTCTATCTCAGATTTGCTGAGACCAATCTTGCAGGCAATATTTTGAGCCATTTCTTTTACCCGTTCAGAATGTTCTCTGGTTTCTCCTTTTCTCATCCCCAGTCTTGCCAGTAGCTGTTTTATTATATGACTGCGGGAACTGATGGTTTCACACATTTTATCATCATACATGAAATCATCAGCTTTTTTTATTACTTCAATAATATTCTGGTTAATATCATTTTTAGTTGTAACCCCTAGAGCAATAGAAACTGGAATTACTGCTTCAGTCTGCCTGGCATTTTCTTTTATCCTCATGATAACTTTTTCTGCCTCCTGTCTTAAAGTCTGGGGCAAGATAATTAAAAATTCATCTCCACCCCAGCGGCCGATTATGTCTTCCCGACGGCAGGAATCCAATAAAACATCTGCAACCTTTTTCAGGATCTTATCCCCCTCTTTATGACCGAAGGCATCGTTAACAAGTTTTAAACCATTCACATCCCCAACTATTATACTCAGTGGTAACTGCCGTTCAGAATCAAGCCTGGTAATCTCTTCTTCAATATAGGTTCTGTTATAAAGACCGGTCAATTTATCATGAAAACCAAGATACCTTATTTTTTTTTCGGTTCTTATTCTTTTCAGAGCAGTAGCCGTATGTGATACCAGTAGTTCAGCCAGTTTTAAATCTTCTTTACTGAAATCATTAATTCTGGTTGAAATAACCTGAAATACACCAAAGTTAGAAATTGGCACAGTAATGGCAGCACGATATTCACTTTTTACAGGTCTAGCATCACTATCATTAAAAATATTATCGGTTAAAATAGAGTTACCAGTACGAAAAGCTTTTCCTACCAGTCCTTGATTAATTGAAGTCGACCTGGCTCCATTTTCAGGCACAGCCGAGGAAGTAGCCTTGACAATCAGCATATCACCCTCAGCAATATCCAGTGAACAA
>JADQBU010000208.1 GCA_016278435.1 Halanaerobiales bacterium | reverse complement strand
ATGGAATTCCTTCCATCATAGCACCTACAATATCTTTACTGGATGAATGCTCAGCCGCACAGGCCAGTGTACATGTCATACAACCATTACATTTACTGATATCTATCATAATCTGTTTCACATTAATCACCCCTATATACCCAGAGCAGAACGTTTATTTTCGATATGGGCGATCATTTCAGATACTGCATCTACTGGATCCTCATTTACGAGGAATCTACCGCCGGTCATTTCCTGGATATCCCTGGTTAAAATATCTGTCACGGTCTCACTTCCGGTAACCGGTGGAACAGGTCCCAGATGTGTTAATAAACCAAACGATACTGCGAAAATACCATCGGCTACAGCCTTCTGCTCAAGATACTCAGGTGCTGAGGCTACAACCGGTAATTCTGCCGGGTCAACTCCCAGTGCACTGGCAATCTCTGTTACTATAACGCCGATTCTGCCTATATCAAGACAGGAACCAAAGTTAAGAACAGGCGGAATTCCAACTGCCTCACAGACTGCTTTCAAGCCTTCACCACATTCTGACAGGGCTTCTTTTGAAGTTAAACCTTCGATTTCAGCAGCACTGCTCATACAGCCGGCTGAAATAACCAGGATATCATTTTTCAGGAATTCCTTCATAATTTTAAGACCTTTGGTATCATGACCATTTCTGTTATTTGTACATCCTACTACTGCTGCAATACCCCGGATATTCCCATTCTTCACCTGTTCCAGCAAGGGATCCAGGCTTCCTCCAAGGGCTTCAGTAATTGATTCTACACCAAACCCAGTAATAACATCCTTTTTATAGGAAGGTATCTTGATCTTATCTCCACGCTTCTTGTAGGTTTCAATTGCCTTTTTAATCATTTCTTTTGCCTGTTGTTTAATCTTTTCTGGTTCATAATCATAACGATCTTCTACACCTTCCATTCTTACAACTTTGTCAACACTGACCAGTTCAGTATGGAAATTGTCGGCCATTACTTTTAAGCCCGGTATCGAGCAGTTCATATCCATCATTACCAGATCAATAGCACCGGTGGCAATATAATACTCCTGTGATAACCAGTTACTCAGCTGACCAGCAAACTCTTTAGCACTCGTAGCTTTCCTCTGCATCAGTTCCTGGCCGGTGCACATTGAACCATATACTTTAATACCTTTAGCTCCAGCGTCCTTTGCCAGTTTCTGCAGTTCGGGATCCTGACTGGATTCAATTACTGCTGTTGCTACCAGGGGTACATGACCATGAGCAACTATATTTACTGTTTCCGGGTCAATAATACCCAGATCAGCTTCTGATTCAGTTATTTTAGGAGAACCAAGCATAATGTCCTCCAGGGTTAAAGTAGCAACCAATCCCATATAACCGGTGGCAATCCCGAGTCTAACTGATGTCAAGAGAAGATCGACCGGATCAGTGTCAATATTTGACATACTCTTTGTCAGGGCATCCCGGATTTCTGAAAGAATACCTCCAGGAACAACATCTAATTTCTCCCATCTATCCTGACGTGATTTCGGGGCAAATAACTTCAATAAAGCCAATGGATCATCACTACCCTTACGCATCTCAGACAGAATAACATCAGCCAGATCTAAAGCAATCTCATTGTCTGATCTATCGGTGTCCAAACCAACAATTTCTGCAATTGTTCTCAGTTTTTTCTTATCACCAATTTTATATGGTGTCTTACCTTCAGCTGTTGCTTTTAAAGTCTTTGCAACTTCTTCCAGATGGTGACTGTATGCAGCTGCTCCGTGAACAGTTAATCTAAGGAGATTACGAGCAACAACCGTATCTGCAGTAGCACCACAGATGGTTCTATCTGCTTTATTTGTAATCCTACATGGTCCATGACTACATAACTGACAACAGATTCCCTGCATTCCAAAACCACACTGGGGTTGTTGGTCCTCCCAGCGGTCAAAGATTGTGGTTACACCCATTTCCCGGGTATAATCATACATCTCATTCGTACTACTATGAGCAGAATAACAACTATCACAATTTTTCATTAACAATCCCTCCTGTTAAAATTTAAATTGAAAGTGAAATTAAGATTTTTAATAATAAGTTAGTAACTTAGTTATATTTCTAAATATGTTTAATCATCTATTCTTCTGACCAGTACTATTAGCTACCAGACCAATATCGCTTTCAATACTATATAATTACCCTGTTTCCGACAAGTTCAGCAAGAGTCTTATTTTTCATAACCTCTTCTACTTTTCTCTGAGCCTCACACCAGAGTGAATTTAATTCACAACGGCTTTTACCAAATGCACAACCATCCTCAACACATTTCTTAACACAAAATGCATCTCCAGATAATTCAATAACATCCTGAACACTTATCTTTTCTGGAGAAACTGACAGCCTCACCCCTCCGTTAACACCCCGGGCTGATTCAACCCAGCCTTTCTTACTTAATATAGCCATCAACTGAGGCATATAATTGGGAGGAATATTTTCTTCTTCTGCAACAATTCTTGATGAAATATAGTCCTGGTCCTCTCGGGCTGCAAGATTGATTAATGTAAATAACAGATACTCGGTTTTATTTGTTATCATTTTTATCGACTCCTGAT
>JADQBU010000241.1 GCA_016278435.1 Halanaerobiales bacterium | reverse complement strand
TATCCTGGCAGATGCTTTTCTGGTGATAATTCTTATACTCTCTGCCGCTTCATCTCCAACCAGGTGTTCGATCCCGCTATATAATCCTTCAGTATTTTCCCGGACAATAATTAAATCAACATCCTCATATCTTGTTTTTATTCCCTGAAGACTACTTACCGGTCTTAAATTAGCATATAGTCCCAGCCTCTTTCTGATTTCTACATTAACACTGCGGAAACCCGAACCAACCGGAGTTGTAATCGGTCCCTTGAGAGCAATTCTATTCTTGCGGATTGAATCAAGAACCATTTCTGGTAGGGGTGTTCCGTACTCTTCCATGACTTCTGTTCCGGCATTTACAATATCCCATTCAATATCGACATTTAGATAATAAACTATTTCCCGTACAACATCTACAATTTCCGGACCAATTCCATCTCCAGGAATTAAAGTAACTGCAGTCATTATACCTTCATCCTTTCATCAACTTCTATCAACAATATTTATTAATTATATTTAGTTAGACAATAATTGCAATAAAATCGCACTTATCCTTTAATTCTGCTGTTCTTTTTTGCTGTTCGTTATTTTTATTTATGTATTTGTATTTTTATACATTTCCCTTAAAAAACAAAATGGCCTCCTAAGCCATTTATAAATTAATTATTGGCTATTATTATATATTAAAATCGGGGTTTAGTCAAATAATATCCTCTCCTGATAAGTATAGATATTCATACGACTACCCCGAACAAAACCACACAAACAGATACCTAACCTGTAGGCTAATTGAATGGCCCGGTCAGTCGGAGCTGAAGGAGAAACTAAAAAGGGTATGCGAGCTCTGGCGGTCTTCAAAAGTATTTCTGATGATATCCGCCCACTTATAACCAGCATCTTACTCCCGGTCTTCATTTCATTTAAAATTATGGAACCAATAATCTTATCAACCGCGTTATGTCTACCAATATCCTCGCGGAAAAGTAACTCATATGTTTCTATATCTCTTAAAAGCGAGTTGTGAACACCACCTGTCTTACGGAATATCTCTGCCTGGCGAAATAGTTCACCAACTGCATCATAAATTTCATTAATATGAACTACAACATCAGTTCTAACTTTTTTAAGGCCAGTTCCATTCAGGTCAGTAAATACAGTACTCCGGCCGCAGCCGCTGGTAATGATTCTGTGATTGAAATTAATACCCTCTGTTATATTATGACTTAGCCTTATATATATCTTATTTTCTGCTAATTTGATCTCCTTTAAATCATTTATATTATTATATAATCCCTCAGAAAACAGATAACCAGCTGCTAAATCCTCCATATACTCTGGACTACAGATAAGAGTAACTATTTTTTCTTTATTTACAAAGATCTCCAGAGGAAATTCTATAATAACCGGATCTTCTGTCTGCTTACTTTTACCTTTACTGACTCTGGTAATTTTAAAGTTTTGATATAGGTCCATTACTAATCATCCTTAAACTGTTCTTGTACGCTCTGTTCAGATACGGGGTCTCTGTGAGGCACCCTTAAACTGTTCTTGTACGCTCTGTTCAGATACGGGGTCTCTGTGAGGCATCCTTAAACCGTTCTTGTATGATTTGTTCAGATACGGGGTCTCTGTGAGGCACCCTTAAACTGTTCTTGTACGCTCTGTTCAGATACGGAGTGCCTGTGGTACACTTTTATTCCAGAAAAGTAAATTTTCCTTCTTCATAGATTAATTCACCATCGGTATAAATGCGGCCACCGTCTTTCATATCACATAACATATCCCAGTGAATTGCTGATTCATTTTTACCCCCGGTTTCGGGATAACTGCTCCCCAGAGCCAGGTGAATGGTTCCTCCGATTTTTTCATCAAATAACATATTACGGCTAAATTTATTAATTCCGTAATTGTTTCCAACAGCGATTTCACCTACATAACGTGAATTTTCATCTGTATCCAGCAGAGTTTTTAAAAGATTTTCTCCTTTGGCTGCACTGGCTGCAACTACCTTTCCTTCTTCAAATTTAAGCCTAATATCTTTAATTTCATTTCCCTGATAGATTCCGGGGAAAGAAAAACGGATATGGCCTGTTGCTGAATCTTCCAGGGGTCCTGTAAAGACTTCTCCCCCGGGATAATTCTCCTTACCCTTATCAGGAACCCAGGTTCTACCTCCAATTTTAAAGCTAATATCGGTATCATTGGAAACAAAGCGAATCTCTGATTTGTCATTCAAGAAAAGAGCAATCTTCTCCAGCTTTTCTCCCATCTTTTCCCAGAATGCTACCGGGTCATCTTCTTCCAGGTGACAGGCTTTTCTCACAAAATCCTCATACTCTGACAGGGACATACTTGCTTCCTGGGCATCAGCATGTGTGGTAAACTGGCAGATATTCCAGTGCAGGTCACCCTCTGCTGCTCTCTGCATTTGAATTTTAAATATTTCCTTGTTAGCCTTGCTGTTCTTACTGATTTTACGGGGGTTGACTCCACTTAATTCTCTTGTATTATAATTTCCCAGGATGCGAACAGAAGCATCAATATTTTTAATTAAATATTTTTTGAAAGGTGAAGAATATTGCAACTGCTCTTCTGATGCATTTTTAAAGAATAT
>JADQBU010000118.1 GCA_016278435.1 Halanaerobiales bacterium | reverse complement strand
AACTACTGATCAACAGATGATATCAGCAATAGAAAGTCTTACAGAGTTTCAGGCTAGCTCACCTGAGCTAAATTTTCCTGCCCGACTCAATAATGGGGTTAACGAATTACCTGTAATAGGAAAGGGAGTTAAGCCGGAAAAATTATTAGATGTCTTTGACCTAAAGGACCAATTTGTAGAGGGTTCAATGTTTTTAGCCGGAGAATACAAGACAGTTATGGGAAAAAGGCTGGCAGATCTTCTTAAACTAAAAAAAGGCGATTATATTACATTACTGGTTAAGGATAAAAATGAAACCTTTAATACTATAGATGCAGAAATATCAGGACTACTGCATACTGGTAATCCGAATGTTAATAGCAATATTGTCTATCTACCTCTCGATATAGTTCAACAGGCATTAAATGTTGATAATCAGATAAGTAAGATAGTAGTAAGGTTAGAAGATAAGGATTTAGCCTCAGGTGCTGCTGATCTATTAGAAGATAAGTTGACATCTATTAATGATGGTCTAGCTGTTTATCCCTGGGAAGGACTGGAAGCTGTGACAGTTGCCGCGGCTAAACAGATGGGAAATCAGTTGATTTTAGCTATTATTTTGTTGATTGCAGCCTTAGCTATCATTAATACCGTAATTTTAGCTGCCCTGGAAAGGATGAATGAGATCGGTATGATGAAGGCGATGGGCTTAAAAAGGAAAGAGATTATCTATACATTTGTCCTGGAATCGACAGGTATCGGACTCCTGGGGGGTATAATCGGGTTAATATTAGGGGTTGTAGGTGTCTGGTTCTTTACTATTTATGGTATAGACTGGGCTGCAATGATGGGTATGGAAAATATGAATATGGCCTCATTTGGGATACCGGTGATTGGTAAAATGTATGGAGTCTGGAATCCAAAAGCATTTATTACAGTCTTTAGCTTTGGAGTTGCCGTATCTTTCTTGGCAAGTATTCTACCGGCTTACTGGGCAGCCAGTAAAGATCCGGTTGAAGCAATTTACCATAAATAGGGGGTGGGAATAAATGAGTTATCTTACAAAAATAGCGTTTAAAAATCTGTTTAGACATAAATTGCGGACCTTTGTATCGATTATTGCTATTGCTTTTGCCGTAATGATAGTTGTTTTTGCCCGGGGATATATAGTCGGTATGATTGATTCTGTTTTTGCTGATCATATTCAATATGACTCGGGACATATAAAAATAATTGATTGGGAATATCAAAAGCAGGAGCGCTTACTACCACTTAACTATCCTGTGGATGGTTTTGAGGGTCAGAGACTGGATGAGATGATAACCAGTCTAAAAGAAATTGATAAGGTAGAGATGGTAATTCCCAGGTTGAAATTTGGTGCCACGGTCAGTACTGGTGATGAATTAGTGACAATGAGCGGCTGGGGGGTTAATCCGGAACAGGAAATTAATTTTACTGATATTGATAAGAAACTGGTAGAAGGCAGAATGGTGCAGTCTGGTCAGCGGGAAGTTGTAATGGGAACGGCTTTACTGAATAAATTGGATCGCAAGGTCGGTGATACCGTAACTATTTTATCCAATACAGCCTATAATTCTTTGACGGGAGTTACCTTAAAAATTGTCGGCAGACTGCAGACAGGAATAAAGAAACTTGATGAAATTGTTTTCTATTTACCTCTTGACCAGGCTCAACGTATATTATATATGGAAGATCAGGTGACTGAATTGCTACTGGTAATAGAGGATAGGACTTTAGTAGACCAGGTCTTGCCTGTGGTGGAAGGACTATTATCAGAAAAAAGAGTAGCAGATAGATATCTTGCTTTGAGTTATAAAGAGACCAGTGATCTTCTTCCATTTATGGAACTTGCTAAGCTAATCTATAACGAGATTTATGTTTTTCTTGTGTTATTAGCCAGTATAGTAGTTATTAATACTATGATTATGATTGTTAAGGAGCGGACAAGAGAGATTGGTATGATGTCGGCCCTGGGACTGAAGAGCAGAGATGTTTTACAACTCTTTATTATGGAGGGTGGTATTATGGGGATTATCGGCAGTTTTATTGGTGCGATATCAGGTTCTATCATCAATAGATATTTGTCTGTGACAGGTATTGACTTTAGTAAAGCCCTGTCTGGATTCAGTTCAGATATCATGATTAACTCAATTATTTATCCAGCTTCTTCTACAGGTAATACTATCTTTGCTTTTGTACTGGGAACTATACTGGTAACAATTGCGTGTATTATTCCGGCCCGTAAAGCAGCGAAATTGGAACCCACTGAAGCCATGAGAGAAGGATAACGATTAGAGGTCAGAAGTAGAAGTTGGAGGTATGATTTCCATAAGGTATTGGATATCAGGAAGATAAGAAAGGAGCTGCCTAGTTTGAAAAAGCTAATTGCACCATTTATCTGTTCATTGATACTATTGTTTTTTGTCACTACAACAGCCAGTGCCATCACTGCTGAGGAGATAATCAATAAAAGAGATAACAACGAATATATTAAAACCGCCAGGGTAGAATCTGAAATGGTAATTATAAATGGTAACCGGAAGATAAGCAAGGATATGATTTCTTTTATGGAAGATGATAATAGTCTGACCAGATTTACCAATCCCCGG
>JADQBU010000363.1 GCA_016278435.1 Halanaerobiales bacterium | reverse complement strand
TCGTCAGGCTCATAACCTGAAGGTTGTCGGTTCGAGTCCGGCCTCCGCAACCATACTCTTCTTGTACGAATTGTTTAGATACGGAGTGCCGTTGGTGCAACCATAATATTCTTGTACGAATTATTTAGATACGGGGTCTCTGTGAGGCAACCATAATTTTCTTGTACGAATTATTTAGATACGGGGTCTCTGTGAGGCAACCAAATTATTAAGTTTTGCTCAGATTAGGTTTAGAGGTTTTAAAAATAAATATTTAAATGTTTCCTGATGAACATTAAAAATCATTAATTTATATGAAGGATTTGTTTAACAAAATACTGTTTCACTTCCAGCTCGGCACTTATCCGCCTCGCTTCCAGTACTAGGCCCATCCGGACCGTCGGAGTGAAATGAGTTTATTTTGTTAATCCTGAAATATAAATTAAGAATTGATTTTTTTTGAGAAGAAGGAAACTTAAAATATTACGTTCCCCGATAGCTCAGTTGGTAGAGCAGATGGCTGTTAACCATCGAGCCGTAGGTTCGAGTCCTACTCGGGGAGCCATTTTATTTTATGGGATAAAAATAAATAAACTGTAATATTATCTGAAATTTTGTAAAAATAACCGTTGTTATATACAGCCAATATGATATAATTATATTAATAATATTGGGGAGGTGTCCGGTAAATAGCAGCAATTGTTATTAAACTAATTGCTCTATTAATCATATTATGAATAAAAAGATATTATCTATTTTTATAGTTATATTATTATTAGTCTGTTCTCTAAATTTTTCTACATATGCTGTAAATAAATTAAAAATAAAAGAATCCTTTGAAAGCTTAGAAAAAGCAAGAGAAAATGAAATTGGACTTGAACATAATAGATTATTTTTACCGGGAAAGTTTAAAGTTAAGGGTATTTATGTCAGTGGCTGGATAGCCGGGGTTTCTGAAAAAATTAATAACTTAATCAGGATGGTAGATAATACAGAATTAAATAGTATGGTTATTGATATTAAAGATCAGCTGGGTTATATCAGTTATAACACGGATATTGAACTTGCCCGAAATATATCGGCAAATAAAAATAAGATAAAAGATATAAGATCTTTGATTACACGTATACACAGTAGGGGGATTTATATAATTGGAAGGATAGCAGTATTCAAAGATCCTTTACTTGCTCAAAACAGACCAGATTTAGCTTTGACTTTAATATCTTCTCAGTCAGTAAAATATAAGAGTACAAACTGGGTTTATCCCGGCAATCAAGAGGTCTGGGAATATAATATTGACCTGGCCAGGGAAGCAATAAGACTTGGTTTCGATGAAATTCAATTTGATTATATCCGTTTTCCAGCACTGGCTGGTCAACATTATCAAGCAGTACTGGAATCCGGTGAAAACAAAAGCATGTTAATAAATAATTTTTTAAGTGAAGCCAGGACAAGCCTTGATCAATTAAAGGCACCCCTCTCAATAGATGTTTTTGGTTTGACTACATCGGTAAATGATGATCTGGGTATCGGCCAGAATTTTTTTGAATTAAGTAATTATGTCAGTATTATTTCTCCAATGGTATATCCTTCCCATTACTCTCAGGGGAACTATGGTATTCCAGTACCGGCCACTGAACCCTACAGGGTTATATTTAGAAGTATAGGTGATGCCATGAAAAAGATAGCGGGGAAAAATAATGTTAGCGTAAGACCATGGCTGCAGGACTTTACTTTAAAACACCAGTATACTGCAAAAGAAGTTAAGGCTCAAATTGAGGCACTTAATGATCTGGGTATTAAGGAATGGTTATTATGGAATCCAAGCTCCCACTATACAGAAGAAGCTTTACTTCCTCAGCGGACTGGAGATAATGTATTGATAATCATAAATAGATAGGATGCTGTGTAATTTTAAGTCTGGTAGACTTAGATTTATTAAGTAGGCTAACATAACACGAGATAGTTAATATTGGGCGGGATAGCTACTTGCAATAATATCTATATAGTGTATTATATTAAGTAAAAGGTCAAAAATAGTCAAAGTCAAAGCCAGGAGGGGTTGAGAATGGCAAGTCTTTCCGACCAGATTGAAAAATATTTAAGAAGATTACTTAAAAATTATGAGGGTAGTGTTGAAATAAAAAGAAATCAATTAGCAAACGATTTTAATTGTGCCCCTTCTCAAATAAATTATGTGCTTGATACTAGATTTTCTGTAGAACGGGGCTATGTGGTAGAAAGCCAGAGAGGAGGTGGAGGTTATATCCGGATTATTAAGATTAAGATAAGTTCTGAGGCTGAAACTCTTAAAAAAATCATTTCCCGGATAAATGGACCTCTATCTCAGAGAGAAGCAACAGGTATTATTGAACGTTTATATGATAATAATGTAATAGAGGAACGTGAAAAATATTTAATGGATGTAGCGGTCAACCGACGGGTTATTGGGGTAGACTTACCATACCGTGATTTCATCAGGGGTAGATTATTAAAATCTATGCTTGAAGTATTTCTTAAATTCAATAATGAGGAGTGATGATTTTGCTATGCCAGCGCTGTAATGAGCACGAAGCTTCTGTTCATTTAACTAAAATTATAAATAGTAAAAAGACTGAAGATCGGAAGAGC
>JADQBU010000085.1 GCA_016278435.1 Halanaerobiales bacterium | reverse complement strand
TAATAAAATCTTCAAGTGTTTTTCCTGTTTCTCCTTGATAAGCTTGCGTCTGTAATGTTCGTAAGTAATCACGAGGAGAAGAGCCTATTTCTAATTGTCTTCTGCCTCCTAATATCTTTCCTCGGCCTTGTTGAGGCATCATGGATACACTTTCAACTAATCCCGCAGACCAGCCTGGAAGGGCACAAATACGTCCATTATTGACTACCTCAAAGCTATAATAAATTCCATAGGTAACGCCAGAGAAAATTCCATAGTTATATCTATAAAATAATACCTCCCTTAAGTTATAATTTTAACTTAAAGGGAGGTAGAAAAAATGATAGGAGTAGCGATGTATATAACTATTAAATCACTTTGGGAAAGACATAAGAATAAATCACTGATTGCCAGATTAACTGGCCATGATTGGAAAACAGTGGATAAAAGAATAAAAGAAATAGAAGAAGGAAAAGAATATCTTGCCAAGAAACCTCATCCCCGGATATTGGATTACCATAAGGAACAGATCTTAGAATGGTTAGAAGAAAATCTCTCCGGGGTAAGGATACATGAAAAGATACAAGAAGAAGGAGTAAAGGTGGGATACTCTACGGTAAAGGGTTATATTTCTCAAATCAAAAGAAGAGAAAATATCTTTATCCGTATACATACTCTCCCAGGAGAGGAAGCCCAGGTTGATTTCGGCTATGTAGGGTATACCCTGTATCAAGGCAAAAAGAGGAAGACCTGGGTCTTTAATATGCGTCTGTCTTACTCTCGTTTAGACTATTATGAAGTAGTCTATGACCAGAGGGTAGAGACCTTTATTCAATGTCATATCAATGCCTTTAATTATTTCGGTGGAATACCCCAGTACATAAAGATAGATAATCTAAAATCGGCTATCTTACAAGCCAATTTCTATGAACCCATCTATCAAGAATTGTATAAAAACTTTGCTTACCATTATGGCTTTCATCCTCTGCCCTGCCGGGTAAGAAGACCTAATGATAAAGGGAAGGTAGAATCAGGGATAAAGTACGTGAAGAATAATTTCTTCTTGGGGCGTACATTTAGCGGTGAAAAAGACCTGAAAGAAAGATTATTTAAATGGTATACCAGGGCTAACCATCGGATACACGGCACTATCAGAAAGGTCCCTCAAGAAGTGTTTGAAAAAGAAGAGAAGGCAAAGCTTATTCCCCTCCCTCAAGAAGAATTTAAACTCGCTAGTGTAGGTACCCGTAAAGTCTATCATGATTGTCATATCTATGTAGACTATAATTATTATTCGGTACCTTTCGAATACGTGGGTAAGGAGGTAGAGATAGAACTGACCAGGAATTTATTAAAAGTTTATTATCAAGGAAAGGAGATTGCCCTTCATTCCCGTCTTTCTGGTAGAGGTAGGTTTGCTACCAATAACAGTCATTATCCGGCCTACAAGAGATATTCTGATACCGAATATCAAGAAAAGTATCAGGCCAAGATGGCGCATATCGGAAGATATAGCGAGCAGTTATTCTTCCTGGTAATAAAAGAGCATCCCCGGGATTGGAATAGAACCGTACAGGGGATTCTTTCTTTAGGAAAGACCTATCCGGATGAAGTAATCGAAGCAGCCTGCAGGCGGGCACTCTCTTTTGGAGTAACCAGATATTCGGTGATCAAGAATATCTGCCATAATGGCAGTTACCTTATGCCGGTAGAATTCGAGAAGGAGGCCGCTTATGCAATTGGTTAAGCAAAGATTAAGAAATTTCAAGCTCTCCGGAATCTACAATAACCTGGAGGAAAGAGTAAGTTATGCCCAAGAAAAGTCTTTATCTTACGGAGAATTTCTTGGACTCCTCCTAGAAGATGAAGAGAACAACCGGAGGACTAACAGCTACCAGAAAAGGTATACCAGAGCCAAATTGCCGGCTCATAAAAACATCGAGGACTTTGATTTTTCTTTTCAGCCTTCTATCGATAAACGCATTATTAATGATTGCCTTACCTGTAATTTTATTAATGAGAAGAGAAATATTGTCTTTATCGGTAACCCCGGTACCGGCAAGTCCTACCTTTCTATTGCTATTGGTATTAAGGCTCTAATGAAGGGATACAAGGTATTGTTTACTCCGGTATCAGAAATGTTACATAATCTAAATGCTGCCAAGGCAGATAATACTTACTATCAGAAGGTAGATTACTACTTAAAACCTGATCTTTTGATCCTGGATGAATTAGGTTTTAAAAGGCTGCCCGGATACAGTGCAGATGATTTCTTTGAAATCATCTCTAAAAGGTATGAAAAGGGATCGGTTATTATTACTACCAATAAAACTTTTGAACAATGGGGAGATATCTTTACCGATAATATCTTAGCTTCTGCCATACTGGATCGCGTGGTGCATTATTCTACCATCATCAAGATTAATGGTCCTAGTTATAGAGCAAAGGATCTCAAGAAGGGAGGAGGTAAACTTTAATTTTTTTGTTTTACAACTATGGAAAAAAGTCTGGCTTTTACTCAGGAATTTTGCTTGACTTTGAGGGATTTATGAGATAAATGAAAAAGAAAAGATTGTAACGCTTTTTGATTTCGACCACCATGATAATATCTATAAAGTTTATTGATTGAGCTCGCT
>JADQBU010000037.1 GCA_016278435.1 Halanaerobiales bacterium | reverse complement strand
TCCGATCTAACATATAACCTATCCGGGGGGAAATACCATCAACTGCCTCTCCCTCTATCAATACCTGGCCTCTATCTGGCGAAATTAAGCCGCTGATAATAGAAAGTAGGGTAGTTTTTCCACAACCGCTGGGTCCCACGATACTTACAAACTCATTTTTTCCGATATTTAAGTTTATATCTTCCAGGGCATGAGTTTCACCTTTAATAGATAAATACTTTTTCGCTACATTTTCTACCCTGACCATTACTTTTCCGTCCATTATTTTTCAATTGCCTTCCGGGCAAAGTCTTTTCTGACCAGGGTCTCATAAGGAACTTTTTCTTTGAGTTCACCGGCCATTATTATAATATCTTCATAATGCTCAAAGATATCTTTTTCTATTAAAGGATTTTTATCCCAGGTACCCTGGTTTTTATATCTGCTGACAACATTAACTAATAGCTCATGCTCTGTATCTGAAAAAAATGGACTTATTACATCTGCAATTTCCTCAACACTATGCTCTTCAACCCATTGCTGAGAACGGTAAATTGCATTTGTAAAAGCCTGAATTATCTCCGGATTTTCTTTGATATAATTATTTCTGGCCATATATACAGTATAGGGGACATTTCCACCTGCTTCTCCCAGAGAGGCTACTACATATCCCTGTTTTTCCGACTCCAGTTTGGAGGCCGCAGGTTCAAATAACTGAACAAAATCTCCCGTCCCACTGACAAAGGCCCCAGCATTTGCTGTAAAATCAAGATTTGTAAGAATTTCTACATCTTTACCTGGATGAATATCCCTGGTTTTAAGAGAATACTCCAGAACCATCTGGGGTGCACCGCCAGGCCGATTCCCAATTATAGTTTTACCCCTTACATCTTCCCAGGTGAAATCTGGCATAGGTTCACGTGCTACCAGGAATGAACCGGCCGTATTTGTCAGTTGAGCAAAATTTACCAGATGGTTTTTTGCCCCCTGCTGATAGATATAAATTGTTGGTTCCGGTCCGATTAAAGCAATATCACTGCTTCCCGACATCAAGGTAGCAGCAGCTTTATCACCACCCCAGGCTGTTGACAGCTTGACGTTAATACCTTCATCTGTAAAATAACCCTTTTCCAGTGCTACATACTGTGGTGCGTAGAAAATCGAATGAACTACTTCAACAAGTTTTACTTCTGACATTTCCTCCACAGCTATAGTAAACTGAGCAAAGGAAAATAAAATAAGTAGAGAGATTACAACTGTAACACACAATCTTTTTTTCAATTTTAAACCCCCTTAAATTAATTTCTTAAATATATTATGGGGATTTAAAAGTTTATGTGAATAATTAAAACCAGTCCATAAAAATAAATACCAGTACAGTGTAAATCTCCAGTCTGCCCATTAACATACATAATGAGAGTAACAATTTAGCCTGGTCAGGAAACGGTAGGTACGAATTCAAGGGCCCAACTAACTCCAGACCGGGACCAATATTCCCCAGGGTAGAAGCAACAGCTGAAATAGCACTGATTATATCAATCCCATAATTTGTTAAAACCAGGGAGACAACAACAAATACTGTTATATATAAAAAAAAGAAACCTAGAATACTTGTCGATACTTTTTCTGATACTACCATTTTATTGACCTTTATCTTTCTTATTGCCCGGGGATGTAAAAGCCGGTATAATTCCTGCATTCCCTTCTTAAACAGGACAAGAATCCTTATTATTTTAATCCCTCCGGCAGTAGAACCAGCACTACCCCCGATAAACATCAGGATTAATAATATCCAGCGGCTGAAAGGTGGCCAGGTATCATAATCAACAGTGGCAAATCCGGTCGTAGTTATGATTGAAACTACCTGAAAAACTGCATAACGAATGGATTTAATTATATTATTATAGACATGGATATTTAAGTTAATTGTAATTAAAACAACAGCAATTAAAATAATAAAGACATATAATTTTAACTCTTCATCATTAAAAACCCTGCGAATTTTACCCTGCAGAAACTCGTAAATCAAGTTGAAATTAATACCGGCAATAAACATAAAGATGATAATAATTGCTTCAATAGTAACACTGTTATAGGCCCTTACACTGAGAGCCCTGGAAGAAAATCCACCAGTTGAAATAGTTCCAAAGGAGTGAATCAGGGCTTCAAAAAGGGGTAATCCGTTTAACCAGAGTAAGATGATTTCAAGCATCGTAAAAAAAACATATATTAGCCAGAGTGTTTTTGCTGTTTCCTGAATCCGGGGTTTTATTCGATTATGGAGAGGTCCCGGTACCTCAGCTTTAAATAAATACATATTTCCTGCCAGCTGAGGGAGAATGGCAATTGTCATAACGATAATACCCATCCCCCCCAGCCAGTGAGCAAGACTCCTCCAGAAAAGGATGGTATGACTCAAACTCTCCAGAGACATAATAACAGTAGCCCCGGTGGTGGTAAAACCAGAGATACTTTCAAAGAGGGCATCAACAGGATTCTTTAAAACACCAGAGAGCAAAAAAGGAAGGGCACCATAAAGTGAGACCAGAAACCAACCCAGTGTTACAACAACAAATCCATCCTTATACTGTAAACCACTCTTACTATATTTGAATACTTTTAATAATCTTCCACTAAAAAAAGTAA
>JADQBU010000029.1 GCA_016278435.1 Halanaerobiales bacterium | reverse complement strand
AGCAGTGGACTGAAAATCCACGTGTCGACAGTTCGATTCTGTCTCTCACCACCATCTTTCGCGGGAATAGCTCAGTGGTAGAGCATCACGTTGCCAACGTGAGGGTCGCGGGTTCAAATCCCGTTTCCCGCTCCATTTTATTTTATTGACAAAAAGTATAAACTGGTCATATAATATAGTTGTGTAAAACCAGTTAATTGAATAGAAAATTTTTGAGGCGGCATAGCCAAGTGGTAAGGCAGAGGACTGCAAATCCTTTATTCTTCGGTTCAAATCCGAATGCCGCCTCCATTTTATAGTTAAATATGTTGTTTTTCCTGTCATCTCAGTCATTGATGGTACCTGGAAATAACAAATAATTATCATTCTGAGCAAAGGATTGTTAGAAATCCAATTGGTGGATCCAAGCTCAGATTTTTGTTATTTTAGGGTGCTTATTTATGAATTCACTCGATGAAAGTAATAATAGATAGATACTGGGAGCAGATTGAGAAGTTTGGTGACCTTTTATTGGAAATGACATATGGTCTATAAGGTGCATGGTTTTAAAAAACCCTGATATAAGGCAAAAGAAATAATGCGATTTTTTAGTATTAATTAATGCTAAAAAATGGCTGTATAGAAGTATTTGTTATTCATTATAATAATAGTAAAGTTATATTTGTCGGGCAGGAAAAACTTCAAAATTTGTACTAAGACAATCTAGGAGGATTATATTTAATGGCTCAAACAGGTAAAGTTAAATGGTTTAATGATCAAAAAGGTTTTGGTTTTATTGAACGAGAAGATGGAGAAGATGTTTTTGTACATTTCTCTGCAGTTCAGTCAGAAGGTTTTAAGAGTTTAAAAGAAGGTGAAGAAGTAGAATTTGAAGTAGTTGATGGTGACCGCGGCCCACAGGCTGAAAATGTTGTTATATTATAAAGTAAAATAATTTACTTTATAGCAACTAACCCCCTGGCTCTTAGTAGCAGGGGGGGTATTTTTGTACAAATGGGTTAGTGACTGTTGTCGGTTTTCTTTTACTTAAAATAAAGATACTACAAAAACTGAATATAATACCCCGGAGCTTATAACTCATCCAGGTACGTTTAATTCCAGAAAAGTTAATAATTTTAAAGATATTGGTTTACAATTTTCCCGCGAAAAACTTGCACGTTATTTCCCACTCAGACTAAATAAAGGCCCTGTTTATTTAACAAATAAACTTGTTTTTCTGGGTGAAATCAAAAGAAAGAGTGATTTTGAGGCCAATGAACCTCTTGGTAAATTGATTATAGATGATAAAGAGCAGGATGATTATATACAGGAGGATTATATACAGGAGGATTCTGCCCTCGCCTATAATACCGGTCATGGACTGGTTATTATAACCGGCTGTTCTCATGCCGGAATCTGTAATATTACAGAACAAGCAAAAAGTTTATTTAAAGAAGAGCGGATACTGGATATTATTGGTGGTTTTCACCTGCTTAAACCAGATGAAACGAGATTAAGAAAGACAATAGAGTATATGGGAAAAATTAAACCAGAAAAAATACACCCCTGTCACTGTATTGATTTTAATACTAAAGTTGAATTTGCCAAAAGTCTTGATGTTCATGAGGTAGGAGTAGGTTATCAAATAGAATATAATTAAAGAGAAGTATTAGATGTATTATTTAGACCACAGCAAAATATTATTAAATTTTTAATGGCGCTGATTTTCCAGCTGCCTTAGAAGTAATTTCTTCATTAAACCAGAGTACACTGGCTATGATATTTATGGTATCGAGGTAGCCAGGGAAATGGGATTCTTCAAGATATGTTTAATGAAATATACTGGGCTGGTATGGTCAATGACCTAAGTCAATTTTCTCCAGAAGTAGTAGAATTATGATGATTGTAATGGATAATCATAAATATATTTAATTATTTAAATTACATAAGATTTGCAGGAATCTAATGACCAATCAAGAAATAATAGATATCTGATTTAAATTGGGGAGAATTCTATTATGAATTTGCTCAGAAAGTATAATTATCTAATATTTATCTTTGTATTTATTATTATATTTTATATATCTTATAATAGCTATCGTAGAACAGAAAATATAATTAAAACCAAGTATGACATACAGAGTGACCTGGTTGAAAATAGTATAATTAATGATCTGGAAAGTGCAAATGCTGCTTATAGTATTTCGGGAAAGATACTTAATGAGGAAATGAAGAAATATTCCAACTTACTTCTGGAAAAATATAAGAAAAATCCTGATATAGATTCCTGGGAATTAAATCAATTAAAGAATATGTTTGGTGATTATGATATTTATATTATTGACAGTGATTTAAAAATAGTCAGAACTACATTTAAAGAAGACATTGGATTGGATTTTTCCAGGTTCCCTTCTTTTGCGAATTTATTACGAAGTCGTATGCAGGGTGATAGTTTTGCGGCTGATAAAATGGATATTTCAACTAATACCGGGAAGATAAAAAAATATAGTTATATGCCCTCACCTGATCATAAATATATTTTCGAATTAAGTATCAATATAATTGAACGATATCCTGAGCTGGAAGAATTAAATGTATTTTCGTTGGCAAGAAAACTTGAAAAAAAATATTCATCTGTTGAAAATATTTCTTTTTATAAATTTAATGCA
>JADQBU010000084.1 GCA_016278435.1 Halanaerobiales bacterium | reverse complement strand
GGCAGCCATCCGGGCCTTGGCTCTGTTCATCGGACTATAATCTCCTGGAGGATCTATAGCATCTGCGCCCCAGATATCTGCAGCAAGTTCCTTTTTGATACCTACAGGCAGACCATTTCTAAAGAAGTTGCTGTGTGAATGACACTGTGGATCACGATTAAAGAGAATATTGATCAGACTACCGACCTGCTGACCCCATGATTCATTGGCATGATGGCGGGGATAACCCATATGGTTCCAGATATGGCCTTCAGTAGCCAGGAACTCTTCCCCGAGACCCCAGCGATCAACCAGCCAGGCTGTTCCGTCACCCAGATGACTAATCTCTCCCTTTTTAAATACGATTCGTTCATAGATATCGACCAGAAAAGCAGGATCTCCAGCTTCCATCAGATGCCAGGGAATATCATTATATTCATCAGCAGGTAACACTTTCTTCAGAATGCCATTATTATAGGCATATTTAAAAGTATATCCCATCTGCCCATAGTTATCCCATAGACCGTAATCATCACAGATCTGAGCACCCAGGGTTCCAGCTATTAATTCAGTTTTATCATCAGGAGCACCTTTAATCATTAAATCATCTGCCCAACCTGAGCAGGTATTGGCAGCATAACGGGAATAACCATATTGCTCCAGTTCAGGAACTTCCATATGACTGTGACATCTGATCGGACAGGACTGACAGCCGCCCATTCTCACTGTATAGTCAGGACCGATTTCGCCAAAGTCCCTTCTCGACTTCAAGCACCTGTAACCAATCTTATTTATTTCACCTGGAGGGCAGATCCCGGTCTCAACAGGTCTATCTGCTGCACCCCAGAACATTCCCTCACCAGCTGTCCAGCGGCTGCTGGAATCATGAAAATCAGACCACGGCTGAGGAACCATCGGCACAACATGCTGGTTATTTGAACCAATAATATCCATGATGTGGTGATTCAATTTAATCCAGTCTTTACGGTCAGCTGCATATTGCACAGAGCCGGTACCTATAATACCAATAGCTTTCAGGTTCTTGGAACCCCAGACACCACCGAGTCCACCGGCAGAATGATTGCCATTATTCATGACAACAGCCATATTTAGCATATTCTCTCCGGCCTGACCGATAGCAGCTACCTGAGCCTGTTTGCCCATGATACCAACTATATCGGCAGTAGTCTTGAATATACCCTGGCCCCATAGTCTATTTGCATTTTCAATTGTGACCTTATCATTTTCTATCCTCAGCCAGACAGGGCGATTAGCCTTTCCTTCAATAATAATTGCATCCCAGCCGGCATATTTCATTTCCGGTGAAAAATGGCCGCCCATGTGACCTTCAGCTACTAAATGAAATGGATTCATTGGCCAGAGAGATGTTATTGTTGTCCGGGCAGTACAGGGTGCACCTGAACCTGTTACTGGCCCCGCGGAAACAATAACTTTATTAGCTTCATCAAATGGTTTAGTTCCAACAGGTACTTCTTCCCACATTACTCTATAGCCAATCCCCATTCCTCCGACATAATCTATATATTTAGCAGTATCAACGGCTGAAACTTCACCGGTTGATAAGTTAACTCTTAAAACCTTTCCGGCCCATCCTTTATATTTAGGCATAAATCTTACCTCCTATCTCAAATTTTGATTAATTTTTAAGAAGTTTCTTTCTTTCAATTAATGCCAGCTCAACATCTTTCCAGGGAACAAACTTAAGTGATCCCACAGGACATCTGGCCGCACAGGTTGGATATCCTCCACAAAGAGTACATTTTGTGGATTTCTTGGCTTCGGGGTCAACAGTTGCCATATCAAAAGGACAGGCTGCCTGACATCTGCCGCAGCCAACACATTTATCAGTATCTACAACCCTGGCATTTGCCGGTGGTTTTGCACTGATAGCACCCATGGGGCAGGCATTAGCACAATGTGGGGCTTCACACTGTCGGCAAGTATCTACCACAATAGTGAAATCTCCAAACTGCCCGTTCTCATTCCAGTAATCTATACTGGGCCCATATTCACCAAAATTATAGTTACGTCCAACTTTCACCCTCGATACATAGGGATGAGCTTTGCCGTCATTAATGGTAGTACAGTTTGTTTCACATCTCCTACAACCTACACAGAGGACGGGGTCAGAAATAACTATTCCGTCAGCTGTAGCAAAAGCTTTAGCATCAGCCGAATCGGTGAAAAGACTAATAATAGATAAAGAAACTGCAGCCCCGGCTGCACCTTTAACACTCTGTTTCAAAAAATCCCGACGGCTGGTTGGCCTTTCCAGGAATTTCTTCTTTTCGTTTTTTTCTTCAGGCATAATCAAACCTCCTTAATATTAGTGACGTCAAGAACAAATATAAGTCATGAATAAAATATCACATCGGATTTGAAACTATAAAACCCCCTCCTTTATCATAATGATTTAAACAGTAAAAAAATTATAACTATTATTAAATTAAATAAAAAAAAACAAATATACCTCCCTATGTACGGAATACTCCTTTCCATAGCGGGAGGCATAAATGTTTCCATCAATACCCAGCGGCCTAAATCCCCTGGGTTTAACCTTTAGGGAATTAGACTCGGAGCCATATTTATTTATTAATTATTTCACAATCTAATAGTACCATACCTTTTATAACCCTGTCAAGATAAGTTCGGAA
>JADQBU010000156.1 GCA_016278435.1 Halanaerobiales bacterium | reverse complement strand
TACCGGGAGCAGGATCAAATTGTGGAGTAACTACACTGTCCCAGGCAGTAAATTCAGCTGTCACCGTCTTGTTTCCATCCATAAACAATGACACCGGGTTATTTAAACTGCTTAAATCTCCTGACCAACCGCTGAAATTATAACCGCTGTTGGCAGTAGCTGTTAGTTCCACCTCTTCACCATCACTATAACTGGCTAAATCAGGATTAACCGCAACTGTTCCTGCCCCCTCAGGGCTGACATTAATGGTTAGATTATAAGCAGTTGCAATGAAAACTGCAGTTATATCCATGTTCTTGCTCATAACAAGTTTATTTTCCTCACTTACCCTGCTGCCGTCTGCCCCTCCCCAGTGGCTAAAAGTAAAGTCTGTATCAGGTATAGCTTTTAATGTAACAACTGTACCTTTTAATATCTTATGAGTGCCTGCTGCAGGCTCTGTAGAACCTGAACCCTCTACAGCAATTTTCAGATTATAGTATACTGAATTATTATTGTCACATCCTGATATAAATAAAGTTAAAACAATAATAAATATGATTCCAATCCATAAACTCTTCTTCATGCTACTTCCCCCTCTTTTTATAATTAAACTAATACAGGGCCTTATACCCTATATAGAATTACTATACCATAGTAAAGAGACAAAAAAAATCACCCTCAGGGGTGATTTTTTCTCGCTTTATACTTTTTGTCACAGTCAAAGCATGATATAATAATTATAAGAAAAGAGGGATACTTATGTATTTATTCAACCATAAACAATATGACATATACAACGAGTTAATCTATAAATTATATAAGTGCCGGGATATAAAGGAGTTCCAGTCCCTACTGCAGAGCGATCTTTTACGGCTTGTTCCCTCCGATAGTTCAATTCTTATGTTTTATGAAAAAGACGGTATTACTGCTAGGTCAAGTATTATAAATAATCTGGACACTTCTCTATTTAACCAGTATCAAAATCACTATCAAAATTTTGATAACTATAAAAATATCGTTCATAGACTGGAAGCACCACCGGTTGTAAACAGAGTGAGTGATTTTATAGATTATAATGAATGGGGAAAAAATGAACATCGTGCTGACTTTTTACTACCACAAAATATCCATCATATAACCTGTCTGGAAATTATTGAAGAAAATAAAATTCTAACAAGTATCTCCTTACATAGAGGTCAAAAACACCATAATTTCTCTGATCGCGAAAAAAACATTTTATATATTCTGGCTCCTGTTATCAAGAATATTTTCCTTGCACTGACTAATTTTAATGATAATGAATTAACCAGTAAACTAACAGCCCGGGAAAAAGAAATTTTACCCCTGCTGATTAGCCAGTTAACCAATGAAGAATTAGCCAGTTACCTGGGTATATCCCATAATACTATCAAAACCCACATCAGGAACATTCTCCATAAATTGAATTGCTCTTCCAGGGCAGAAATCATGTTGCTTTTATACAGAGAAAGGGTAATTATAAATGAAGGCAAACAACCAGCTAAAGATTAATTCAAAACAACAAATCTTTTCAGGTGTTGATATAGCTTCTATATGGGCCGGCATAAATATCTGTCTGCCCTCTTTTATGTTGGGCGGATTACTTGTTCCTGGCCTTTCCTTCAAACAGGCTCTTTTCGCTACCGTTATTGGAAATATAATACTTACAGTTCTAATTTATTTAATGGCTTTTCCGGGGCTGAAACACGGCTATGCTTCTGCATATTTTAACAGATATGTTTTTGGATACCCTGCTGGAGTAATCATCCCTTCAGCTGTTGTAATTATTTCCATGATAGGCTGGTCAGCTATCTTACTGGAAATGAGCGCACAGGCTGCCTATGAAATTTCATCATTATATAGTGATATCTTATCACTTAATCATATAATTATAGTAGTTGGATTACTTATTTTATTTAGCTCATATGCTGGTCCTGAAAGTATTAAATTTGTTAATAAAATTAATCTGCCTGTTCTTATTATCCTGCTTATCTGGATTACATATATACTCTTTGAACAAAACTCAATTAACGAACTTATTAACTACCACCCCTCAGGAGAGTTTAATTTAAGTACTGCCCTGGATCTGGTTGTCGGAGGAACTATAGCTGGAGCCTTTGTCAGCAGTGATCTTAATCGTTATGCCCGAAATAAAAAAGCCCTGGCCAGCGGTGTTTTTATAGGTACTATTCCAATAACAATTTTACTTGCTATAATGGGTATCTTTTCCCGACTGGGAACAGGCAGTTGGAATCCTGTAGATATAATTATCAACCTCGGCCTAGGTATACCAGCGCTATTTCTGGTAATTATATCAACCTGGACAACTATCCAGGCCAGTTTGTATTCAGCCAGCCTGGCTTTTAACAGTTTATTTCCAGCATTAAGTCGAAAGAAGGCTACATCCTTACTGGGTATTAGCTTAATTATTCTGGCCTGTTTTAAAATCATGGAATATCTGGAAGGCTGGTTATTATTTTTAGATAATCTTTTTGTTCCCATGATAACAATTTCTCTGATTAAATTCTTCTGGCAAAAAGAAATTCCCTCACCTGAATATCTTAACTGGCCGGTAGTTATCTCACTTGCTGTCAGTATCACACTAAACCAGATACTGGCACTCCCTTTTCCTACATTTCTATCAGCGATGGTCT
>JADQBU010000008.1 GCA_016278435.1 Halanaerobiales bacterium | reverse complement strand
AGGTTGCCGAAAAGAGACTTAAAGCAATCAAGGAGTTTACAAATCTGGGTTCAGGTTTTAAGATTGCCATGCGTGACCTGGAGATAAGAGGAGCTGGAAATTTACTCGGAGCAGAACAGCATGGTCATATAGCTTCTATTGGTTTTTCTCTATACTGTAAACTATTAGAAGGTGCCATCGAAGAACTTAAGGGCAAGAAACAGGAGATTGAAGATATTGAAATAGATATTAAACTGGATGCCTACATTCCTGAGGATTATATTTCAGATTCAAGGCAGAAGATTGAGATCTATAAAAAGATTAAGAGGATTAAAACAGAAGATGGAGTCCAGGATATAATTGATGAACTCAATGATAGGTTTGGTACACCCCCTGAGGTTGTAAAAAATTTAATCGATGTCAGTAAGATTAGTATAAAGGCCAGAAGACTGGGTATTAATAAAATAAAAGAGGGAAAAGGGTTATTTAACTGTCATTTCCATAGTAAAGACGATTTAAAGGGAGAGGCAGTAATGGAGCTGATTAAGCTCTATCCCAGTAAAATTAAGGTTCGAGCCGGAAATAAACCAGTTCTGGGAGTAAGGTATAAAAGCGGTAATCCTCTGGGAATATTAGATACAATACTTGATAGTCTCCAGAAACTAAATGTTAAATATTAACTAAGATGAAATAAACAGGATAAGAATAATTTTTTCTCCAAAAGGGTACTCTAAATTATAACATAGTCCCCTACGAAATTAATTTCCCAGTTAAACAAGAGGGGTAATATATTTAATCACTTTAAGGGGGTGAAGAGCTGGTTTAAAAACCAGCAGTATGAAAGCAACAGGAATTGTAAGACGCATTGATGATTTAGGAAGAGTAGTAATACCGAAAGAAATCAGAAGAACTATGAGAATTAGAGAAGGAGAACCACTGGAAATATTTGTAGATCGTGAAGGGGAGGTAATCTTAAAAAAATATTCGCCTATTGGGGAATTAAGTGAGTTTGCTCAGGAGTACGCCGATGCTCTCTCGGATGAAACAGGGCATGCGGTCTTTGTTTTAGATAGAGATGTAATCATTGCTGTATCAGGTATTTCTCGTAAAACATTTATGGATAAACCTATCAGTGTTGACGCTGAAAAGGCAATGGAAGATAGGACTACATTAAAGATTGATGACAAAGGAGTTAAGGCATTTTGCAAGGACTGCCCTGATAACATTGAAGGTTATTCTCTATCATCTACAATATTATCCCCGATAATAGTTGAAGGGGATCCGATTGGTGTAGTTGTAATCAGTAATAAAGAGGAAAATCAGGAAGTCGGTGATCTGGAGGTGAAACTAGCAAATACGGCAGCTTCCTTTTTAGCTAAACAGATGGAACAATAATATTACTCCCCCCTTTTTGTTCCGGGGGGAGATTTTATCTTTTACTCGTTTTCCTGGAAGGAAATATATTTATTTTGTCTAACTTATAATAGTATGGATTAAAATATAGTTCTTATACTGGAGGATGTAAGGGATGGATGGTAAAGGGAAGAGTTTTATAAAAGGGGCAGCTATTCTAACTGCTGCAGGATTCATAGCGCGTTTAATGGGTTTTGTTTATAGAGTTATTTTGACCAGAATTATCGGGGCAGAAGGAATGGGTTTATATCAAATGGCCTATCCTATTTATACAATTTTACTGGTAGTTTCCCGTTCCGGTATTCCGGTTGCTCTGGCCAAGTTAATAGCTGATCGTACTGCCCGGGAAAAAGAAAATGAAGCTTTTAAAATATTTAAAGTTGCCAGGTCGATTAGTTTAATTGTTGGTCTTTTTTTCTCCTTATTGATGGCTTTTCTGGCTAAACCAATAATTGTTCTGCTGGGACTGGATCCCAGGGCTTATTATGCGGTGCTTGCTATATCCCCGGCGATATTTTTTGTATCAATTATGGCCACCTATCGTGGTTTTTTTCAGGGGTTACAGACCATGGTTCCGACAGCTTATTCCCAGATTGTTGAACAGTTAATCAGGATGATTACTATGATCGGTCTGGTTATTTTTCTTGCCAGGTATAGCCTGGAATATGCTGCAGCTGGTGCAAGTTTTGGAGCTGTAACCGGGGCCTTTGCTGGACTTTTAACCCTGATTTTTATATACTATAAAAGAAGAGAAGAAAACTGGGTTGCAGAAGTAACAAGGGATAAGTATATCTCTATAGTCAGACAGATAGCTGTCCTGGGTATCCCTATTACCTTTGGTGCACTTGTTCAGCCCTTGATGAATCTAGTTGATTTAATCTTTGTTCCTCAGAGATTAAAGGTGGCCGGATATGTTGTGCAAGAGGCTACAACACTTTATGGCCAGCTTTCAGCTGTCGCCATGCCGCTTGTAAATTTTCCGACTATAATAACTGTTTCACTGGCAGCAAGTCTTGTTCCATCAATGTCTGAAGCTTTTGCCTTACATAGGAGTGATCTGATTAAAAAGAGGACAGAAACAGCTTTGCGTTTGACTGTTTTAATTGCACTACCATCTTCAGTCGGTCTTTTTATACTGGCCCGACCACTAACCACGGTTGTGTTTTCTGAGCCGGCAGCGGCAGTGCCCTTGAAATTTGTGGCCTGGGGTGTTCTATTTATTGCTTTACAGAATACAAGTTCTGCAATTTTACAGGGGATGGGACGGACATCTATCCCGGCCCGGAACCT
>JADQBU010000048.1 GCA_016278435.1 Halanaerobiales bacterium | reverse complement strand
GATGGATACTATGTCGTCCGGTGTTGTCATGGGCTGTATAATGGAGGCCGTCGAAGAAGGACGTCTTGATAAAGATATATTTGGAATTAAAGGCTGGGGAGATGTCTCCGGTGCAGCTGAAATCTTCAAAAAAATTGCGAACAGGTCTGGTATAGGCGATCTATTGGCTGAAGGTGTTGTTGAGTTTGCCCGTGAATATAATATTGAAGATCTGGCCCTACATGTTAAAAATATGGAAATGCCGGCCTATGATCCCAGGGGTACAAAAGGGTATGCACTGGGAATAGCTGTTGCAGATAGGGGTGCATGTCACCGGAGAGCAAGACCTTTATATGCTGAAACCACAAGGGATGGTTATTTATATGAATATGATGATAAGGCAGAACTTATAGTAAAACTCGAAAATGAAAGAGGATTTTATCATTCGTTGACTATCTGTGATTTCATGCCTCCTTACTGGGGTTTGTCTGTAAAAGATTATGCCAGTATTGTAGCTATGATAACTGGTTTTGATTTTGGAGAAGAAGATGCTATTAATGTTGGCAAGCGCGCCCTTACCCAGAATAGAATACTTAATTTAAAGTGTGGAATGAGTAGAGAGGATGATACATTACCGGAGAGATTCTTTAAAGAACCATTACCCAAGGGGCCGGCCAGAGGGCATGTAGTCGAAAAAGATAAATTCAATGAGATGGTGGCCAATTACTATGAATTAAGGGGATGGAATAATGATGGTGTACCTACCGAGAAGACACTTGAATTACTCGGTATAGATTCTGGAGAGGGGGAGAATTAATGAGTTCAGGTAGAATGTTCCTTAAGACAAAACCTGCTTTATGTACGACATGTAACCGCTGTTCATTAACCTGTGCTTATAATAAGTATAATGTTACTGATCCCGGACTTTCTGCAATCAGGGTTGAACATGATTTGCCTGATTCTTTTAAAGTAAAACTAAAGGTCTGTCTCCAGTGTAAAAAGGCAGCATGTATAGAGGCCTGTCCAAGTGGAGCACTGTCAAAAAATGAAGACGGGATTGTGGTTTTAGATCAGGAAAAATGTGATGGATGTAGTGGTGATTACAGATGTGTGGCAGCCTGTAAATTTGATGGTATTCACAGTCATCCAGAACATATATTTCCTATAAAATGTGATCTGTGCGGGGGAGATCCATTATGTGTGAAACAATGTCCAGTTTCAATAATAAAAATTCAGAAGATATAAATATAGAGATTAAATTTATATCTCCCCTTTCATTAAAAACGGATAGTCCTCAATTTATGGTAAAGGTTCCTGGAGGAAGTAAATTATCTACTATTATTGATAAATTTATTGATAAATATGGAGAAAAATATAATAAAGAGATATTTGATAGTGATAGAAAACCCTATGTGAACTTTATTGTTTCTGGTAAATTTGTGGAACTTAATTATAAGATGCAAACTGGTGGAATTGTTATAGTATATCCTCCAATTGGGGGAGGATAAAATCTATAGTTCAAATTAATTCAAGGAAATGTTGGTTAGGATGGAGGAGAAAAATATATGAAAAAATTGCAAGGTATAGACCTACATAGTCACTGTATACCGGAGAAGATGGTAGGTTTTTTAAAAAAAGATAATAAGCCATTTGATTCAGAGATAATAGAAGACAATGGAAATAAGATGGTTAAAATTGGTAGTTCAAGTTTTCCCCTTTCTGTTGAGGCAGTAGATCCTGCCGAAAAATTAAAATCAATGGATAAAATGGGCATATACCATAGTGTACAGAGTCTTTCCCCCCGGCTGTTTGGGTATAATTTAAGTTATGATGATGCTGTATATAGTGCAAAGGTGGCTAATGATAGTATTGCTGAATTTATTAATTATTCACCAGATCGTTTAAGCGGGATGGCTACTGTGCCTCTAAGATTTATAAACGATTCTGTAAAAGAATTGGAAAGGGTCGCAGGCCAGTTAGATATGAAAGCTGTACAGATTGGTACTCATCTGGATGATAAAAATCTGGATGATGAGATGTTCTATCCTTTTTTTGAAGCTGCTGAAGATCTGGGGATATTAATCCTTATACATCCCTATATGGGTTCCCCCGACAAAAGGATGAGTAAATATTATTTTAATAATTTGCTGGGAATGGCAATCAATACTTCGGTCTGTCTTTCAAGCATTATTCTGGGGGGGATTATAGACAGGTTTCAAGAATTAAAGATTTGTTTCTGTCATGGAGGGGGATTTGTTCCCTATCAGTTTGGAAGGCTTGATCATGGGTATAAAGTCAGAGATGATGTAAAAAATACCAGCCTAGATATTCCTTCTAGTTATCTTGATAAGTTCTATTATGATACAATTACTCATAGTGTAGAGGCTTTAGAATATCTGGTAGGTTTAGTAGGAAGTGATAGGGTAGTACTGGGCACTGATCATCCCTTTGATATGGGTGATTATAATCCATGTAAAAAAGTGAACTCTTTAAAGGTTACAGAAAAAGAAAGACATGATATTCTGGAAAACAATGTGGCTGACTTATTTAATTTAGTTAAATTTCAAGAAATGGGTATTTAGTATATTTGTTTTAGATTATAATATACAAGTGAACTAATTCCATATATTTCATTTAAAGGGGGAGAATTTTAAAATGTGCAATAATATTCAAGATGATCTATTTAATCTA
>JADQBU010000283.1 GCA_016278435.1 Halanaerobiales bacterium | reverse complement strand
TCATTCATATCATTAAAAACATAAGTGCCGGGTCTGATTTCTGTAATCCCTTTTACCCGGGCATTGTAGGCGGCCGTGGGCGTTGAGCCAACACTGATAATATTTGCATCTATCTCCTCTTCCCGCAGCCGGGCACCAAATTTGACCATGGTCTGAGCTGCCTCACGGGCCAGTTTTCTTATCTCATGATCAGGTCCCGGATTACCGTAGACATGCCCTTCATGGGTGAAAACACCTATGATCTTTACTCCAGGAAGATTATCAATCATCCGGGCTGTCTCTATTCCTTCCCGGTCCGGTTTTACCCCACAGCGTTCCAGTCCGGTATCGACAATCAGCATCACTTCAAATACTGTGTTGTGCCCTCCGGCAAATTCAGACAGTATTCTGGCCCCGGTAAAACTATCAACCCCTGAAATTATCCTGGCTCTATCGGCAAGTTTATACATCCGTTTAATTTTATTCTCTTTAACCAGGGGATAGGCAATCAAAATATCATCGAACCCACTCTTGACCATTACCTCTGCCTCGCCGACCTTGGCCACAGTTATTCCCCGGGAACCATAATCCCTTTGCAGTCCGGCTATTTCCGGGGTTTTGTGGGTTTTAATATGAGGTCTGAGGTCTACCCCACCCTCCCGGGCAGCTTCAGCCATTTTTTTAAGATTATTATGCATGATATCATAATCAACTAAAATTGCAGGAGTATCAATCTCTTTTTTAAACATATATTCATCCCCTTTATTTAAATTTTATTCAGGAATATAATGGATAATGGTGTCGCGCACCCACCATAGTGAATAAGATCTACCTTTTCAGGTGTAAGAACTTAAAAGATAAACTTCGCTTAAATCTCTCTAGTAATATAGTTGAGCTTTAACCTATATAAAGAAAGAGACTTTTAGTATTAGTACTAACCAAACTAAGAAAGAAGCTCCATCCGACGTGAAACTAGTATCTTTGATGAAAATCTTAAATTTAGGTGGAGAGGTTCACTTGCAGATTATTTGCTTGAAAATTAAATCCATAAGGGAAAACTCAAGTTTATTGGTATTATATCACACAAGAAAGGAAAAATAAATTGACTAAAATATATATTCAACCGGCAGTTAACAAACTGCCGGTTATATTCTATCTGAGAAATTTTGTTTCAACTAATTTAGTTTTATTATTTTGTTGGAATACCTTCTCTTGAAATTTAAAACAACCTATTTCTCAACTCTTCCTTAATCTGAATGGCACTCAGTCCCCGGGCTTTAATAACAGGTGCTTTTGTTGATATATCGGACATTCCCATCACATTATCATCTTCCCCGGTGATAACTACCACATCTGCATCCCGGGCATTCTTATCTGTCAGGTCAACAACATTATACCCCTCCTGCTTAAGTTCCCGGCTGACATCTGTTAAAGATCCTTCTATTGCTACAGTTGCTTTTGCCATCTTTTATCTCCTCCATTAATTATTTAATAAATTTTTACCTGTAAATTATTTTTTCTCCGGAAAAGAAAAATATACATATTAAAAAAGGATGTACCCACCCTGATAGGTGAATACATCCTTGCTCGAGTCAAATTGTATTAAGACACTTTATCTCTATCTAGATCAGATCCGTGACAAGATAATCAGTAGCACCAACCGCGTCCCATTGGAGCATATCCTCTAAAGTTTCCAGAACCCATCATAGATCCTGGTCCATATCCTCTAAATCCCATATGTCCATATCCTCCAGGACCTCCCATGAACCCCGGGCCATAACTTTGACTATTGTTCTGACCGGGATTTCCATTAAAATATTCCTCAAACTTTGTCAGTTGTTCTTCAGTTAATACTGCCTTAATTTCATCATTGTGGGAAAATCTCAAATTGTTCATCTCGGTCTGCAGAGAATTAATCTGATTTCTCAGGTTATCTACCTCTTCGGCAGAGGTATCACTGTATACAAGCTCTTTTAATTTCTGATTTGTGTCCCATAACTGTTCCCTGAGTTCATCTCTTTTGGCAAAAAAGTTTTCATTAATTTCCTGTAATTTTTCCTGCTGTTCATCTGAAAGGTCCAGGTGATTCTGGTTTCCAGAATAGCCTGCTCCATAACCCATACTATAACCAGGTCCCATTCCACCACGTCCATAGAAACCGCCACGAGCAGCTCCCACTACACTAACACCAGCAAAAATCAAGGTCATTACCATTAAAACAGTTATTATCTTTTTCATTAAAATCAGCTCCTTTTTATTTTTCTTTCTTACTTTAATTACATTATAGGAGCCAATTTTGAAGAAAATATGAATTTTAAATTATTTTTTAAAATTTTAATGAAATAATGGCTTTTTCAGAAAATATCGCAAATATCCTGACTAGATTTCTATTATTGTTCCCCGTTCCTTTACCAGTGGAATCTCTACACCTGAACCCTTCATTTTATCGGCAAAATCCAACACTATCTCAAACTTACCCCAGAAATGGATGGGGACAAAAACATCAGGTTCAATATTTTCTATAAAATACTCGCCGGCCAGATAATAATATTCTTTCAACCTGGGATCTACAGGTACAAAGGCCACATCAATCTCTTCTCCTTTTAATTTATCAATTTCTTGTTTATAATCCTCTTCCTCCCGTTCCAACTCATCAGGAGTAAAGTTCTTCCAGTGCCACCAGTTTAAATCACCGGCATGAAATATTTTTTTACCCTAGATCGGAAGAGC
>JADQBU010000011.1 GCA_016278435.1 Halanaerobiales bacterium | reverse complement strand
TTATCAGGAATATTATAGATAAGGCTATTCCTACTGGTGACTTTGGTTATATAATGACCCTGGTTGGATGGGCTTTTGCTGTCTACGTATCGGGTGCAGTTATACGTTTTTTCCGTACTTATTACGGTCACCGGGTAGCACAGAAGATAACCCGGGATATGCGCAATGATCTCTATAATCAGTATCAGTTCCTGTCAATGTCTTTTCATGATAACAAAAAGACCGGTGAACTGATGTCAAGGATAATTGATGATTTAAATAGGCTGCAGGAATTTGTCTATCACGGGCCGGAGGCAATTATTGGGTCCCTGGTAATCTTAATCGGTACTACTGTAGTTCTTTTTACTTTAAGTGCCAGGCTAACTATTATCAGTTTAATCTTTGTTCCTATTTTACTCCTGTTTTCCTATATTTTGATGAAAAAAATGCATATTGCCTTCAGAAATACGAGGGAACATAAAGCGACAATGAATGACCGTCTGGAGGATAATCTGGCCGGTATCAAGGTAATCAAAGCCTTTGCCAATGAAGGATTTGAGATGGATAGATTTGCTGAGACAAATCAGGATCATACTGAGGCCCGGATGGAAGCCATTAAGTACAGCAGTATCCTATTTCCCGGTTCCCGGATATTAAATGCTTCCGGGATTCTGGTAGTACTGGCATATGGGGGTTATCTAACCCTGAATAATGTAATAACTGTTGGTACAATTGTAGCTTTTTACGGATATCTGATGCAGTTCAGGGAGCCGCTTTTAAGAATGGTCCATATGGCAGAGGGCTTAAGCCGGTTTTTTGCCAGTATGGAAAGATTCTTCTCCCATCTGGATATAAAACCCGGTATCCAGAGCAAAACCGGGAAAATCCAGGATTTTAGTCTCAAGGGAGAAGTAGAGTTTAGAGATGTTCATTTTGCTTACAGTACAGATGATAAAGAAGTCCTTGAGGGTATCAGTTTTAAAGCTGAAGCAAATAAAACAGTTGCTCTGGTCGGCCCCAGTGGAGCTGGAAAAACCAGTACAGTGCGCCTTATTCCACGGCTTTATGAGGTTGATCGGGGGCAGGTTTTAATAGATGGGGTTGATGTCAAAGATTATGATCTGAATGAACTCAGAAATTCAATAGCCATGGTAATGCAGGATGATTTTCTATTTTCCAACACGGTGGCAGAGAATATATCCTATGGGTGTCCCGGTAGTTTGCGAGAAGATATCATCAGAGTAGCTAAAGAAGCCAATGCTCATCAGTTTATTATGGAACTGCCCCATGGCTATGATACCCAGGTCGGACAGCGGGGAGTTAAATTATCAGGAGGGCAGAGACAGCGTATCTCTATTGCCCGGGCTTTTCTCAAGAATCCCCGGATTTTAATCCTGGATGAAGCTACTTCGTCAGTGGATCTGGAAACAGAAAAATTAATTCAGGATGCTATTAACAGGGTGACAACGGGAAGAACAACTTTTATAATTGCCCACCGTCTGGCTACGATAATAAATGCAGATAATATCTTATTTATTGAAAAAGGTAAAATAGCTGAGAGTGGTAATCATCAGGAATTAATCGACCGTGAATCCAAATACAAGAAATTTTATACTATGCAGTTTCAATCGGCTTAAAGGTTTAAATAAGGAATATAAGTAAAAAAATAGAAGCCCTGTTTCCAGGGCTTCTACTTAAAAATGTGGTATTAATTAAAATAATATCAGTATTAATTAATAACGCGCTCTTCCTACATTATAGATTAGATTCAATAACAGAGCAGCCTGCAGGGTGTTGGTGATTGCATTGGTAACTTGACCCCGATAATAATTATCTCTATAACCAAAATTATCGTAGATATTCTGATATCTGTCGACCTGACCGACTCCATCATATATTCCCCGTTCAATTCCACGCATATATCTGGTCGGTGCCTCAAATCTACCAGTTCTCCCGAGATCCAGGCGATTACCTGTAAGGTTTTCATACATTCCACCCATAAGGTCACAATTTTCTTGATGGTAATCCCGGACCTGTCTTAGAAGTTCTCTTTCACTACGAATTCTATTATCATCCATAACTTCCGGGGCCTGTTCAATAAGGCCATCATAGTAAGTCGTCTGTCCCATTTCATATTCTGCAGCTCTTCTGATTAATTCAGCATTATTATCTAACTGGTCGATATAACCGGGAGCATATACATCTGCTTCATAATTTGAATCCTCTGCCATATAAAACCCTCCTTCCTTAACTAGCTTCTCAATAATATATGAGATAATAAGTTTATTTGTGTTCAGAAATAAATCAGATATAATAAAGAGGAGATTGTCCTATTTTTATTGAAATTAATTATATAAAAATCTGGAGAAAGCGGGGCAAGTAATGAAAAATAGTAAAATTACCATCAGAGAAATGAGTAGGTCAGCCATCTTTGCAGCCATTACCGGGATCCTTGCTTTTGTGATAATTCCCCTGCCTTTTAGTCCTGTTCCTGTAAGTGGACAGACCCTGGGAGTGATGCTGGCCGGAGTTTATTTGCTCCCCCGTAATGCTGTGATGAGTCAGGTCATTTATATTCTACTGGGGTTGATAGGGGTTCCGGTCTTTGCCGGCGGATCTTCTGGCCCAGGTGTGCTGCTGGGACCAACTGGAGGTTTTATCTGGGGATTTCTGTTATCTGCTTATTTTATCAGCAAATTTACTACACAAGGTTCAGGAAAAAAATTCAAGAGGGA
>JADQBU010000090.1 GCA_016278435.1 Halanaerobiales bacterium | reverse complement strand
ACAGAGGTTAATAACCCGGAAGATGGGGCCTGGCATCCTTTTATTAACTATTATCCGAAGAAAGATTTTGCTCCTTTTGATGATCCTGAGGCCTGGAGAGGGAGACCGTTAATTCCGGGAGAGCTGGTCGACCTGGAATTGAGGGTAGGGGATGTTGAGCAGATAGATAGCTCCTATCGGTGGAATGTCCATTATTATGTGAATGGAAAAGAGGTTGCAGTTAGACCGATATATGCCAATCCCGGGGAATCGAATCAGTTTGATGTCAAGGTCTGTGTCGGTACTTACATGGCATCGGGTTATCAAAAGGAAGTAAGTTTTCCGGCCTTTAAATTGGGTGATATTCAGATTTCTGAGTCAACCACTTACCACAAGATCTGGCAGACGATGGGCCTGGAGGACTTCGGGATACCCAAAAACAGAATTGGCTACGGTATGGAAAAGAATAACACAGATAGAAACTTCTCTGTTGATTTTGAAACAGAGGATTATCCCTATCAGATAGCCCTGGAAGACAGGAGAGACCCTGAGGATCGAAAGAGTCTGGTATTCTTTGCTCTGTTTGCCGGGTTAGCTTTTATGGCCGGTAATTAAAATAGTTTAGATATTTATTGGCCAGTTTTTTCTTTTTGTAGTATAATTATAGTAGAATATATGAAACTTTTTACCTGTTTATTTTAGACTAATTGTAGTCATATCAGGCTGGAAACTTATTTTAACAGCAGGTTAAAGCAAATAATGGTAACTAATAAAAAGAGGAATTATATCAAATTTGTAGAATATATTATTAGAAAGAATTAACAGGAAGGGGGAGCAGGTTTATGCGCAAATATCTGGTTTTACTGGTCATTATATTTATTATATTTGCTTCACAGCTGGCAGGAGCTGCAACAATTGATAGTGATAATCTTGATTTCCTGTCTTTTGATTCATTCTTATTCTCAGATCATGACCTGCGCCTGCCTGAAGATAATTTCAAGGATTTTTCGGCAGAGGCCCAGCAGGAACTTCTGAATATGGCCTCTCTTTATGGTGATAATGAATTGACACTGGAGACTGAGGTAAGTAAGAAATCAAGCACGAACTATGGTGATATTGATTTTATCTATCTTAATCCTCTACCCAGGGTGGAACTGGCTGCCGATTACGGTAAAAAGCTGGAAGACATGGGTATTGAGAAATGGACCAGTATAGATGTCCGTTACCAGTTGAACAATAATACTATGCTCCGGGCCGGGTACGGGGTTACTACCAAAGAGACTCTGAACTCTCCCGAACTGGAGTTACATAATGCTAACCAGGATAGCGGTACTGATCTGAGCCGTACATTATTCAACCGGGAAGAGGAACAGAGAGGAAAGCTGGGTATCTCTTACCAGACTTCAGATAAAATTACCCTTTCTGCAGATTATATCAATGACAAAAGTGAAGGGAATTCTGCAATATTCGGGGTACAGTATGATGATCCCTCCGGTAAGGTTAAGGCTATCTACCAGGTTGACCAGAAGGAAGATGGTAATAAGCAGACAACAACTGGAGTTCAATTCGCAGTTCCTGATATGGCGACATTTACGGCTTCCTATAAGTTGTTAAACCCAGAATTAATACAGATGCAGTTAAACAGAGAATATGTCTGGGATTTCGGACTTGATGTAAATTTATCCGATATATCCACATTTTCAATCGGTTATCAGTTAAAGAATGATGACGAAGACGAAGATGGGGAGCAGAATAAGGAAAAGAGCATTAAGGCTGGTTTCCAGATAGACTTTTAAGGGGGAATTAAATTGAAACCTGCAAAAAATATATTTATTTTATTTATCATTATTTCTATGTTAGGACTTGTTACATATTACCCAGTTCAGGCCCAGGTAGTGCCGTTAAACCGGCTGGTCCGGGTGGAACAGGTTATTTTCGGTCAGCAGTTTGATGGTGATCCCCTCTTAAAGCGGATAGAGCGGCTGGAAGATATCCTGTACGGTAAAACACAGGAGGGAAGTTTGATGGTCAGGGCTCAGAATGTGATTAATTATGTACTCCCTTCTTATGATAACCCATCCCTGATCTTTAAGATTAATACTCTGGAATGGTCTCTACTGGGTACGATTAACCAGGGACCGGTTCTGAACAGAATCGGGAATCTGGAACAGGTTGTATTCGGGCAGAGTAAACACGAGCCCCTGCAGGATAAAGTAGATAAATTAATGCAATTAAGTCTACCCGGGGGACAGGTGCCCGTTCAGAGGATTACCCTTCCTGCCGATACCCTGGTCAGGATCAAGCTGCTGGAAAGTTTAAGCTCTGATCAGTCCCGGGTAGGGGAAGAAGTTGATTTCAAGGTTGTTAATGATATTAATTATGAGGCCAGTCTGGTGATTCCAGAGGGAACAACCGGTACCCTCAAGGTACAGAATATTGAGCGGGCCGGTAAGCTGGGTAAGGATGGTAGTCTCACCCTTTCTTTTTCCGATATAACCGGTATTGACGGAACATTTATCCCGGTTACAATTGATGAGGAATCCCGGTCTGAAAACAGGTCGCGTAAACTGGCGATTGGAGCCAGTGTGCTCGGAACCGTACTTCTGGGACCACTGGGAATCGTTGCCGGTTTCTTTGTAGAAGGTGATGATGAAGAACTGCCGGCAGGATCAGAGCTCTACATTCAGACCAAAAACAGTGTTGAGCTCCACGGGCTTGTTTTACAGTAAGCCGGAGAAGAAT
>JADQBU010000312.1 GCA_016278435.1 Halanaerobiales bacterium | reverse complement strand
TGGAAATCTGATCTATAAGTTATTGCCAGGAGGTGTTGCCTGGTAAGTTATTAATCTACAGGAGGGTAAGAAATGGCTAGTGATGTTAAAGCAAAGGTATTAAATAATGCAGTAATAGTGGTAGGACATCCCAGGAGCGGAACTTCCCTGGTCTGTCAGCTGTTGGAAAGTGCCGGGGTAGATTTTCCTTCTGATTTTGATGGGGATGAATACAATATCGGCGGCTATTATGAAATGGAAGAGAGCAAGAGACTATCAAAACAACTGATTGAGAAGGCTATGACAGTAAAAAATACAGTTATGATGAACAAGATAGTTGACAGGTTAAATGAATGTGAGGACAGGTCAGGACTGAAACTGGTCAGAATACCTGCAATATTTTTCTAGAGGCATATTGCCCGGGAACTGAAAGCAGTATTTATCTTCAGGAATCCGGCCGATGTTAAAGCAAGTCTTTACAGGAGGGGGATATCAAGTTTTACGCCGGGATGGTTCGATAATAATAATGCCCTGATTGCAGCCTATGAGAATATTGAAGAGAGTTTTATTACAAGTTATGAAACCCTTATTGCCGGAGGGGAGAAAGTTAAAAAACTATTTTCTTCTATTGGTCTGGAGATTGACCTGGGACTGGTAGAAGAGCGGGAGAGGACCCAGCAAAAAAGCCGGGTTGTAGTAACTCCGGCTGAAGAGAAAATGTATCGAACACTGCAGGAACTGGAAGAGGAGTGCTTAAAGGGTATTTGAGGGTAGATTAATCTGTTCCTTTTCACCGGTCTGTGCTTCACCAGCTTTGAAAATAGCATATCTTGTGGCCAGGGGACCAAAGATTTCCGTCAGGGCAGCAGTAAATAACAGAATATTAAAGATCAGTAGACCTACCCGGGGAGCTGCTACAAAATCTTTCTGTATTGTATAGGCCAGAGCGATTGCAACACCGCTCTGGGGGAAGAGACCCAGTCCTACATATTTTTTTATTACATCAGGTGCCCCGGTAATATAGGCAGCAAGTGTGGAACCACTAATTTTACCGACAATACGGGCCAGTAGATAAACCACGGCAATTACAATAAAACTATAGGAGGCAATATGTTCAAAACGTATTTCTGTTCCGGCCAGGATAAAGAACAGGGCATAAAGAGGAACAGTCATTACTTCCATATAGCCAGCAATTCCCGGATTTTTCCGGGTAAAGTTTATATAGGCAAAACCTACAGTCATATTAGTAATTAAAGGTGAGAGATTGGTTGCTGTAGCGATAGCCAGAGCCCCTACTATGGTTACGACAAGTGTTAAGATTTTCTTGGTATGGTCCTCAAATTTAACAGCCAGATACTGAGAGATATAACCCAGGATAAGTCCCAGGGCAATCGATCCGAAAATTTCCAGCAAGGGGTGACCCAGCATACTGACCAGAGAGAACGTGACTTCTCCTGAAAACCTCATCAGGGATATGGGTTCAATTAGACTGAAAATAATCAGGGCTATAGTGTCATCAATAGCCACTATTGCCAGTATCATTGAAGTTAACGGTCCCTGGGCCCTGTATTCCTTTAAGACCATCACTGTTGCTGCCGGGGCCGTCGCTGTCGCAATTCCTCCCAGCAGTAAGGATAGATAAAGGGGCTGACCGGCGGCATAGGCTGCCAGTGTGACGAGAAAAAAGGCGCCCAGGGCCTCGAAGGTAACGATAAGAAAGATGCTTTTTCCCATTTTTTTGAAGAGTCTCAGGGATAATTCGCTGCCGATAGAGAATGCTATAAAACTAAGGGCGATATTTGTAACATAACTGAAATTATCAAGAGTGAATTCATACCATTCTTTCTGTGTATGGGATAAAAAAGGCAGCAGCTTGATTATGTCAGGACTTAAGATAATCCCCAGAAAGACATAACCAACCACAATTGGGACCTTTATCTTTTTTGATAACAATACCATGAGTAAACCGAGGAAGATAAGAATGCTTATCACATAAATCTCTTTATCTCCAACCTGGTTTTGTATAAACCATTCCTGAATTGACTTAAGACTTTCCATGGAATTCATAATTTCACTCCTGGTTTGTGCCCATTTTTAGTAAATAATATAAAAGGTCGGCCCGGGAAATATAACCTCTGAGATTTCCCTTATCATTTGTTACAAATAGGATAGACTCCTGATTACTGAGCATGATATGGGCCAGGTTATCCATTTTTTCATTTTCCCTGACGGCGTCTGTATTCTTTGACATGTACTCTTTTACCAGACGGTTTTTTATTTCAGCAAGGCTCTCGGCTGCCTGATTAATTTCATAGAGCAGGTGGTGAGTATCCATAAAACTATATTGTTCCGGGATGATATTTTTCAGGATATTATTACTGTAGATTGTTCCCAGAAAATAATTCTTATGGTCAACGACCGGCAGAACAGACATTTCATTTTTATGCATACTCTTAATTACATCAGCAATCAAATCATCCTCACAGACTGAATTAAGGGTTTTCATCATGTATTTTTTAACAACACTCATTTAAACCCCTCCAATTTCTTCGATTATAATTCTATCGAGATTTTTTTCTATTTCATTTCTGCTTTCCAGAAAAATTTGTTTCTCTTCGGCTACAGCCAGTGAGGCAGCTGCTCCGTATCTATTTGCTTCCAGAAAATCGAATCCTTTCTGCATTATCAGGTCTAAAAAAGCAGCATTGTAAGCATCTCCAGCCCCCAGAATATTCCTGAGACAGAAATTATCAGGAGAGAGGCAG
>JADQBU010000031.1 GCA_016278435.1 Halanaerobiales bacterium | reverse complement strand
TATTGAGATCCCCTCTTTAGTCTTAATAATTTGAAATCCTGGTCTCAGTACTTTTCCGGTAGCATTAATTGCCCCGGCAACCATACCCTCAGCATCTTCAGTATGTACAAGCATAGTACCAAAATAAAGTGGGTCTTTCATAGTTTCTCGTGCATCATCTTCTGTAATACCCTTATGTTTACGTAGTTCATAAAATTTTTCGGCAAACTCAGTATGCAGATCAGATTTTAAGGGGTCAATGATCTTTACTCCAGTAAGGTCCGTTTTCAAATCCCGGGCCTGGGACTGTATTTTTTTTTCACTACCCAGAATTATAAGATCTGCAAACCCATTATTTATAATCTCCCCGGCAGCCTGAATTATCCTGGAATCTTCACCCTCGGGTAAGACAATACATTTTTTCTTACTGCTGGCTTTCTCCTTGAAATTCTTTATTAAATCCATCTTTATATCCCCTTTCTTAAAATAGCAAAAATGTTTCCAAGGATTTGTTAAATTTTTTGGAATCTGTTATCATATAAATAATACAACATTCCCCGGGATAATCCTTTAATTTACTTAAAGTTACTCTTGTCACATTTTTTTAAAATGTTTTAATGTTTTTTAATATCCAAAAATAAGAGAGCAGGAGGTATTTATTCAGATGAAAGCAACCGGTATCATTACTGAATATAATCCCTTTCACTATGGTCATTTATATCATCTAAAAAAAGCCAGAGAAATATCTGAAGCCAATACTATAGTCTGTGTAATGAATGGTAACTTCATGCAGCGGGGAACTCCTGCTTTAACAGATAAATGGAGTAGAACCAGAATGGCCCTTCTTAACGGAGTAGATTTGATTGTTGAATTACCGCTTATTTATGGTATAAGAAGCGCTGAATTCTTTGCTGAAGGTGCTGTCAAAACCCTGGCCGCAACAGGAATAATTAATTCTATTGTATTTGGCAGTGAAAGTGGTGAAATTGAATCACTTAAAGAACTGGCCAGAATTTTCGTAGATGAGCCTGACTATTTTCAACAGCGCTTAAAACATTATCTTGACAGCGGTTATTCTTTTCCCGGGGCCCGGGAAAAGGCCGTCCGGGATTTTCTGAAAAATTCCTCTTCCTGTGAAAATATAGTTAAAGCCCTTGCTGCTCCCAATAATATTCTGGGTATAGAATATATAAAAGCAATTACAAAATTAAATTCGAACATTAAGCCCCTGACAATAAAAAGACAGGGAGCAGATTATCATTCTCAGGATACAGAAAATGTTATTGCAAGTGCTACTGCTATCCGAAAACTTCTCACAAATGAAATAAAAATACAGAAACTTGTCCCTGATTCAACCTGGGGAATTATTAGAGAAGACCTCCATAAAAACAAGATTCCTGTCAGAAAAGATATCCTGGGAACATTAATTCTGGCCAGATTAAGGCAGATTCCACTCTCTGAAATAAAAAAATATCATGGAATGGGAAATGGGTTGGAAAGCCGAATCAAGGAAGCTGCTTATAAAACAGGTGATCTCAAGCAGTTAATCAATGAAATTAAAACCAGAACTTTTACCTGGACAAGAATTCAGCGGAGTTTATTACAGATTATCTTTGGTCTTACTGAAGAGAACCTTGAGTTTCTATCTCAGGGACCTTATTACCTCAGAATTCTCGGTTTCAATAAAAAAGGCGAAAATCTTCTGTCTGCCATCAAAAAAAATTCCCAAATTCCCCTGATTACCCAGCCTGCTGATTATCTCCACGATATAAATACCGAAAGCAGCGACCCGCTGATTAGACAGCTCAGTTTTGATCTGCTGTCCTCAGATCTTTATACCCTTTTATATAGTAATCCCGATGAACGCCAGGGGAATTTAGACTTTTATAAAACAGTTGAAATCGTTTAAAATATCTATAAGTTTTCCAGGGTTTTAATGGCTTCTTCAATATCTTTTATCTGGTAAAGTTTAATCTTCTCTGCAGCCTTTCTGGCATCTTCATAATTTGCTACAGGTACCAGGAATATATCGGCGCCCGCTTTTTCTGCTGCCATGATCTTCTGTTCTACTCCATCGATCTCCCCTATTGTTCCATCCAGACTTATAGTACCTGTTCCTGCAATCTTTAATCCTTTTGTTAGATCTTCTTTAATTATCTGGTTGTAGATTTCTAAAGTAAACATCCCGCCGGCAGAAGGGCCCACAATATTCCTTGTATCAAATTTAACCTCGCGCGGAAATTCATAATCGAGATTTTTGGTTGTAATCATTACTCCAATTGAGGCTTTCCCGGGATTGTTTTCAACCTCTACAGTCTTCATCGAATATTCGAGTTCTTCATCTCCCCGCTTTACTACAATCTTTACCGTTTCACCAATTTTATGTTTTCTGATTAAATCAACAGCATCTGTAGCAAATTCAACCTTCACTCCATCAATATTAACTATAACATCATCCTTCTTTAGTTTTCCAGCAGCAGCACCTTTCTCCAGAACTTCAACGACCAGGGCACCTTCACCCTCAACCTTGACATCATACCCTGCTTTTCTGAAGGCTACTGCTTCTGCCTTTAATTTACTTTCTTCCATCAGCTCTGCCATAATTTCAATATATTTTTCCATATCCATTCCTGGCGGCAGCTGGGAACTGATTGACTCCAGTTCTACACCTGGCGGATGAACAGTAGATATGTATATATAATCCCAGATAGTAGCACGCTGGCTCTGAACAGCTGTTAACAGAAAACCTTCCCTGTTATTCTCCTTATAACCTTTTTCA
>JADQBU010000153.1 GCA_016278435.1 Halanaerobiales bacterium | reverse complement strand
CAGGACCTACTGGAAGGGGCCTATGGTATTATGGAACCGGAGGAAGGATTGAGAACCAGGTGTGGTTCCCCACAAATACTGGATATGGTTGTTGTACCCGGCCTTGCCTTTGCCCCTGATGGATACAGAATTGGTTATGGGGGCGGATATTATGATCGCTTTCTGGCCAGTGTTCCGGATGAAACTATCAGTGTTGGCCTATGTTATGATTCCTTAATTTTAAATGATTTGCCGGTTAATAAATATGATCTGCCGGTGGATATAATAGTTACCGATAAGCGAGTAATCAGGTGTAATACATAATAGAGGTGTTGATATGAACTTATTTGATCAGAAAAATGGTGGTAATGATGGTTCTGATCGGCCCCTGGCATACAGGATGAGGCCGGAAACTCTGGAAGAATTATATGGACAGGAAGAAATTGTAGGTGAAGGAAAGTTGCTGCGGCGGGCGATACAGGCGGACAGGCTCCAATCTCTAATCTTTTATGGACCACCTGGATCTGGAAAAACCAGTCTGTCCCGTGTAATTGCTGCTAAAACAGAGGCTGACTTTATAACTTTAAATGCTGTTACTTCTGGAGTTAAGGATCTGCGTGAGGTTATCAAGAAAGCAAAAAATAATAAAAGCCTGTATGGCAGGAAGACTATTCTGTTTATCGATGAGATCCACCGTTTTAATAAATCTCAACAGGATGCACTATTACCTGCTGTTGAAAAGGGAATTATTATCATGATCGGGGCTACCACTGAAAATCCTTATTTTGAAGTTAATCCCCCACTTCTTTCGCGGTCCCGGGTCTTTCGTTTAAAGCCCCTTACATACGAAAATATTTTAAATATTTTAAATAATGCTCTGCATGATAAGAAAAAGGGACTGGGTGATTATAATGTTAAAGTTGACGAAGATACACTGGAATATATCGCCAGGATGGCAGAAGGTGATGCCCGGACAGCTTTGAATACTCTGGAACTGGCTGTTTTAACTACTCCACCTGACCGGGAAGGGTATATATCTTTAACCAGGGAGATTATTGCTGATTCTCTGCAAAGAAAGATAATCAGTTATGATAAGAGTGGGGATAATCACTATGATACAATTTCAGCCTTTATTAAAAGTATGCGTGGCTCAGATCCAGATGCGTCTCTGTTCTGGCTGGCAAAAATGATTGAAGCAGGGGAAGATCCCCGTTTTATTGCCAGAAGGATAGTAGTACATGCTGCTGAAGATGTGGGGCTGGCCGATTCCCAGGCCCTGGTTGTTGCAAATGCTGCTGCGCGGGCCGTAGAATTTGTCGGTATGCCGGAAGCAAGGATTCCACTGGCTGAAGCTGTACTTTATATTACTACTGCTCCCAAAAGTAATTCAGTTAAAAATGGTATTGACCGGGCTTTAGATTTTGTCCGTAATAATGAAACAGGAACTGTACCCCTGCATTTACGTGATACCAGTTACCGTGGTGCCAGTGAACTTGGTCATGGTGAAGGTTATAAATATCCTCATAATTTTCCTCATAATTATGTTAAACAGCAGTATTTGCCTGATGGTATAACAAGTCTCGGATTTTATCAACCCGGTGAAGAGGGCAGGGAGAAAAGGATAAAAGAGCTGCAGAGACTGCGGGAGGAGATGGGGAGTTTTGAAGAAGAATAAAGTATTAAATAAGGAGAGAATATTTCTCAACTGTAATTATATACCTCAGGAAATTTTCGCAGCTGCTGGTCTTAAACCGGAACGTCCCTGGCCGATAGAGATAGGGGATAAAGGGCAGGAACTTGTTCCTTATGATTTCTGTCCCTACAGCCGGGCTTTTTTATCTTATATAAGGGATAATCGAGGTTTAAGTGTCTGTGCCAGCAGTTGTGATGCCATGAGGCGTATCTATGATGCTGCTACCGCAGAAGCAGAAGAGATATTTTTCCTGGAAGTACCCCGCAGCTCAACTCCGAGAAATTCAGAATTTTACTATCAGCAGCTGGTGGATTTATTATATAAGATGGGGATTGACCCTTCTGAATCTGAATACAAATCCCGTTTAAGGGAGGTTATTAGTGAATATAATAGGAACCGGCAGGAGCTGAAAGAGAAATGCATCACGGTTATAAATGATGATTCTAAATCCTTTTTAAAAGTACTGGAAACAGTAGGGAATATTAACACTTTAAATACTGAAACCAGTGATTTCAAAAAGGAAAAATTGAAATATAAGCATGATAGCCCCCGGATTTTACTGGTAAGTAGTTGTCTTCTTGATGATAGCTTAATTAAGTTGATCGAAGATATTAATCTGAAAATTGTAGGAATTGACTCCTGTCAGGGAGAAAGAGCCTTTGATTTTGAGGTTGAAGTAGATACTGATCCCTTACGAGCACTTGCCCGTGATTATCTTGCCGGTATCTTATGCCCGCGAACTGCTGAGCCGGTAAAACGGATAGAGCGGATAAAAAAATTACTTGAGACCAGGAAGGCAGGAGCAGTAATTTATTTTATTCCAAAATTCTGTGACCAGGCAATTTATGATTATAAATACCTGAAAGAATGGTCCAGTAAAAAAGATATTTATATGTTACAATTAGAAGGTGAATATCAATCCGGATTAAGACAGGGATTGAAAACAAGAGTTATGGCCCTGAAGGAATCCCTTGAAAATTACAGGTGATGCCGGTATGAAAATCAATATAAATTTTAAAATTAATCTTATTAAAAAAACTTTGAATAATAGAATATTTTACTTTCTGGCTGGTCTGGGAAATAATATTTTAA
>JADQBU010000117.1 GCA_016278435.1 Halanaerobiales bacterium | reverse complement strand
CCTGGAGTGAAGGTCTAAAACCGGAAGTTCCTGTTGGTTATGATTTAAAAGGTAATTCTGTTCCAGTGTATGTCTATCCCGAGAAAGCATCAGGTGGACTTTTTGCTACTGTAGAGGATATAGCTACCTTTGCTGCTGCTGGTATGACTAAATATACCTTAACTGGGCAAGAAATCCTTACTGCCCAGAGTATAAATGAGCTTTATAAGCCGGTAGTAGGACTTAATGGTTACTATAGTTTTGTGTCTGATTCATATGGGTTCGGACATTTTATTGAAAGCCTTTCTAATGGTTATAAGGCAGTCTGGCATGGGGGTCAGGGTCATGGATGGATGACCCATTTTCACTCTGTTCCGGAAACCGGTGATGGGATTGTAATTTTGACCAATAGCCAGCGCAGTTGGCCGCTGATTGCTTATATATTAAATGATTGGGCACAATGGAGTGGTTTTACATCGGTGGGGATGGGAAAAATTACTACTGGAATAAAGTTGTTGTGGGTAATTGTTGGCTTGTTTTTATTGATTTTTGCATGGCAAGTATTTCGGCTGGGACAGGGATTTATTTCAGGTAGTCGTCAATTTGCACCATTATTCAGGAGATCACGAAATCTTTGGCTTGTTCAGTGTATTATATCTATTGTACTCCTAATAATCTTATTGTGGTCATTAACACGGGATTATCTATTTATATTTTCAGTATTCCCAGTAGCTTCAATCTGGCTGATGTTTTCAATTTCTCTTCTGGCTTTAATCTTATTACTATCTGCAATATTTCCCATGGTAGAGGAGTGATAAATTTGAACAATGAAACTCTACATATAGCCCCATGTGGGATGAACTGTTCTCTCTGTCTAGCTTTCCAGCGTGAAAAGAATAAATGTCCAGGCTGTAATGGTCCTGATGAAAATAAATCTAAAATGTGCAAAATATGTATAATAATAAATTGCCAGGAACTCCTTCGGTTTGAAACAAATTTTTGTTATCACTGTAGTAAAATTCCCTGTAAGCGATTAAAACAACTGGATAAACGCTATAGAACTAAATATGGAATGAGCATGATTGAAAACCTTAAATTTATTGAAAACCATGGTATTAATAGTTTTATTGACAGGGAATTCAAGAAATGGACCTGCCCGGAGTGTGGTTCACTGTTTTGTGTTCATAGAGATAGATGTCAAACCTGTGGACATGTAAATAAGAAATACCCGCAAAAAAATGAGAAGGGGAATGATTGAATGCAGGGGTAAAGGAATAACCGAAGTGATAAAGTTATTTGTCCAGAGGTTTTAAATGTGTTAAGATGTAATCTGGAATTACTATTTATTGATAAAATGAGTTGAAAAAGTTTTATAATGAGGTGAGAGAGTTTTATGGAGTTAATGGAAGTTATCAAGAAGAGACGGTCAGTCAGAAAGTATTTAGAAAAACCTGTTCCTGAAGATATTATACATAATTTACTGGAAGCTGGCCGTCTGGCACCTTCAGGGGGAAATTCACAAAATCATTTTTTTGGTGTTGTACGGGAGGAATGCCAAAAAGGAAAACTGGGCAGAGCTGCCGGGAATCAGATGTGGATCAAAACAGCACCAGTTATTATAGCTTACTGTGCTTATATAGGGTATGATTTAGCTGAAGTACCAGAAGATGATTTTGCTTTAATTGTAAATAAAACCAGGTTTGGAGATGATTTGGTTCAATATTTAAATAATTACCAGGATAGAAAAGCAGTAAACACATTCTGGAATAACTCCAGCCCACTAATTCCGGGTGAACATATTTTTCTGGCGGCAATCAGTTATGGTCTTAATGCTTGCTGGATTGGTTACTTAGATATTAAAAAAGCCAGTAAGATATTGAATTTGCCCGATGATGTTGTCTGTTTATATTTGATGCCGTTAGGATATGCTGCTAAAGAACCTGAAAAAAAGGCAAGAAAAACTCTGGAGGAACTAACTTTTTATGATCAGTGGAGAGGAGAAATAGATGACTGAAATAACATACACAAATTTACTTAATAGAACATTGGAGCTATATTTACAGGAAGATTATATGAATGCTTATAACTTCATTACCGATAATGCCGATAAAGTGAAGGGAAATCAGGCCCAGATTTATAATTTTCGTTATTCTATAGCCTGTAAAGCTAACTTAAATGACCTGGCAATGAAAATATTGAGGGAAGCAGTAGTTGAAAAGGGGTACTGGTATTCATATGAGTATTTAATGGGTGATGAAGATTTAAAACCACTACATAATTATAGTTATTTTAAAAAATTAACCAACTTATGTCAGGAGAGAGAGAACCAGGCCAGGAAGGATTGTAAACCAGATTTAAAGGTAGTTAAACCTGATAATCTAGTTGAAAATGAAAAATATCCTTTAGTAATTGCCTTACATGGAAACCAGGAAAATATTGAGTTAACTGAGGGTTACTGGAAAACTTGCTTAAAGCCAAATAATATTTTGGCTTTACCTCAGTCTTCACAGATTGAGTTTTCAGAAGCCTACAACTGGAATGATCTTGAAAAAGGTGTCAGTGAATTGAAGGAACATTACCAGGAGTTGTTGAATCTGAATAATGTTAACCCAGATAATATAATAATTGGTGGTTTTTCGGCTGGAGCAAGAATTTCACTCTATGCAGTATTAAAAGAAATTATTGAGGTTAAAGGAATTATCTTAGTGGGACCCTGGCTACCGGAGATTGAAGAATGGGAAACACTGCTGGATAAATTGATATCCAGGGGAATAAAATTTTATATTGTCTGTGGG
>JADQBU010000049.1 GCA_016278435.1 Halanaerobiales bacterium | reverse complement strand
AATCTTGCCGGAAGTATAGATAAAACAGATGATAATAATGTAATTATTCACAGGATCAATTTTTATGTGTTTATTAAAATAAAATTTTCAAAATAAACAACTCCCGGTTACTAATAACCAGGTGACTTATTTAAATGAATATATTTAATCCTGAACTTTGTAGCCAGGAATTTATTATTTTTATCCTTTAAAATGTCAAAAGGAAGATTATTTAAACAGCCATCAGGCACTATAATTAACTCCTTCTTTCCCTCCAGTAACCTTTCATGAGGTTCTATAAGAAAACGATAAAGCTTATTTGTAAAATAATCAACCTGTTCTTGTTCGCTATTTTTAAATATTTCCAGGTAAAATAAGATAATTTTAGTAAGCGTTTCCTCGTTTTTCTGATTATTATAGAATATTTGATTATATTCTTCACTATATAGAAATGCCATGTTTTTAAATCCTTCTAATTCTTTAATGTTAACTTTTACACCTTTGATTTCTCTGTTTGTCAGGCTTATCTGAACAACATTTTCCCGGTTTGTATTAAAATAAACGATCACTACCTGATCATCACTTAATATCTCCTGCAACTGATATAAATATATGCTGTCAGTGGTTTCTGTTTCACTTATCTTGCTCCTGGCTATCTTTCCTTTTAATAAATCGATAACCTGAAGAGCTTCTTTGTTCTGTTTTCTGCTTACGTTAATTGAGACCAGGTCCTGATAAACTTCTAGCCAGTTTAACAAAAATTGACTCTTATCTTTATCAGGTATTCTTTTTCTTATTATTTCGAGATGATCTACAGACTTCTGGAAACAATCCTGGGCCTGGACCTGTTTATTCATTTGTAAATAGATATGTCCGAGTTCAGAATAATGACTGACTTTTTCGATTGCTAATCCATATTCTCCGGTTAAATTGCAGGCCCGGTCCACACATTCCAGGTACTTTTCATTAGCTCCCTTAATTTGATGTATTTTAGCAATGTTAATGTAGTCGTCAATCATTGCAAATTTTTTACCCAATTTTAAATTAACTGCCAGTGATTTTTTATAATAGGTCAGGGCCTTATCATAGTCGTCCATATCTTGATATACCAGGGCAATATTGCTGTAAACAAAGGCCGTACGGGCTTCACTCCCCAGTCTTCTATAAATGGTTAATGCCGCATGATAATATTCCAGGGCTTTTACAAATAACCCCTCCAATCTATATACTTCCCCAATATAACAGTAATCCAGTGCTATTGCTCCTTCCCTGGTCATTCTTTTATCAATTTCCAGAGCCTCGGCATAATTTTTCAGGGCTTTTTCAATAGTTCCAATACTTACATAAATTTCTCCTATTCTTCTCAAATCCCGGGCAGCAGCTTCTTCCCGGTTTAACTGCCTGTTTAATTCCAACGCTTTTTTGAAATAATTAAGGGCAGTTTCTTTGCAGTTCAGGATATAATAAACTTCTCCTAAATCATAAAGAATTTTTGCAACATTTGCATTTAACTTTTTCTTTTTCTCTATCTTAAGGGCATTTTTTATATCTGTAATTGCCCTGTTATATTGTTCCAGTTTAATATGGGCACTACCCCTGTAATAATAAGCTATCGAGTTCATCTCATCTAATTGGAGAACACTATTACATACATTAATAACTTCCTCATATTCATGTTTATTATAGCTTTCTTTTGCAGATTTTAACATGCCTTCAATATTCTTTGAAATGTTATTAGATTTTTCACTGGCATTAACTATCATACTGGTCAGCATGAAGATTATACCTATTGTTATTACCATACTAAGAAACCAGTAATATTTCTTTCCCCCTGTTGTAAACATTTTTGAACCCCCATTTTAACTCATTAATTGAGTAAATTTATAAGATAAACAAAAAGTATTAAACCAGACCCCGGAAAAAATAATACCGGGGTATAATTATCATTATAAATCTATTCTTCTATTTACTAACTTCCATAATAAACAAACGGAGCCCAGTAATAGGGTTTCCGGTATTTATCCCCAAACTCACCATTGATAAACATCAACTTCACTTCATTCATTGCCTCTCTATAACTTAATCCTTCTTCCTTTACCAGCTTATATACTGCTACCATGAACTTTGCTGTCGATTCATCAGCTACACTCCATAAAGATACTGAAAGGCTATTAGCCCCTGCTAAAAGGAATGACTGCGTTAACCCTACGACCCCTTCGCCGGCATATATTTTACCCAGACCTGTATCACAGGCCGAGAGATTAACAAAGTCTGCTCTGATTTCAAGATCAACGATTTCACCCATCCGCAGATAACCATCTTCATCTATCTGATTAGAACCATCATCTTCTAACTGGGACAGTACTACTGCCGATAATTCCGGAACCTCCGGCACCACAATCCCGTGGGTGGCAAAATGCAGTACTTTATAGTTAGCTAAATCACCCTGTTGTGATAACTCCTTTATTCTATCTTCATTTACTTCCTCTCCTGTAGTTATTATTACATCTTCTAGTATCTCACCGATACTCTTTACTTCAGCCAGTGTGCCCGGCAAGTTGCTCCAGTTACCGTATCCTAATTTTCCATAAAACTTTTCTATTGAACCCCTGTCTTTTAATGCTTCATCTACCTGTTTTTGTAAGTAGGCCAACTGTTTTTCATTTTCTATTATATCTTCTTCATAATCCTTTTCTTCATAAATTGCTCCCCCGAAGGCCAACAGTTCTTTTCTATCTCTGGGATAATTTCTATCTTTAATTATAGCTGACACTGTTTCTGACTGGATATAACTTATTTTATA
>JADQBU010000051.1 GCA_016278435.1 Halanaerobiales bacterium | reverse complement strand
TCAAAATGTACTTGGTTACGGTAATGGGTTTAAAGCCGGTGTGGCTCTTTACTTCACTCTGCCCGAATAAAATTGCAAAGGAAGTCAGCAATTTTAGAAAATATCAATTAGAACTTCAACTAGGAGGTATTTTTAATAATGAATGATTATAAAAAAATAGGAATGGTATTTATTATTATATTTGCTTTACTTTTCATCCCTTTTATTGAAGCTAATAGTGAAAATAATTATGAAAAGCAGGGTTTGCCAATACCAGATGGCTATCCTGAAGATTTAGTACCACTGATGGATGGCTTTAAGATTGTATCAGGGGCATTTGATAACAAAGGGGATCAGCAAGAGGTATGGGTAAAGTATATGATAGATATTGAGCTTGATAAAGTAGGTGATTTTTATAATGATATTTTAAGTCGGGGGAATCTGCATAATGCCGGAAAACTGGGGAATAACCTGTATATGTTAGATGGAGAACTGGGGGATAAAACTATTAGTATCAAGATTACAACTGAGCAGTTATATGATGATTATCAATGTAATGTTCTTATTTCAATAAAGGGAAATTTAGAGGTTATAGATGAGGATGATAGTGGGTCTGGGACTGTTAATATTGATTTGAGTACAGCCAATAAAAATATTACTGATAGTGACCTTCTGCCTGATGGATATCCGGTTGATTTAATACCTATATACGGGGGTAGCAAGGTGACACACGGTGAAAAGTACGATGTTGGTCTAGTAATGTTAATTATCCAGTTTTATTCAAGGGATGATAAGGATTCGGTTCTGGATTTTTATAAGGGAGTATTAAAAAATGCCGATAACAAAGAAGAAGGAGTAATAGAGAAAGATAGTGGAGTATTATATTCTCTTGCAGGAGTAATCGATAACTATAAAGCAAGTTTCGTTATTAGTGATGTGAATATAGAAGGTTTTGATTATAAAAGTCTAATCAATCTTCAGGTTGATATATTTGAATAAAAAACGATTTATTTTTTCAGTATGACAAATTATTAGATAAGGTGATGTTAATGAAAAAAATTATTGTTTGCTTACTCTTGAGCTTAATGTTTATGAATGGGATTTCAGGGATTATTGCGGCTCAGGAAGTAGTTATGGAACACAATGTGGAGTTAAGTGAAGAACAGGAAATGCTCTGGAGGGCATATGGTATTAATCCTAATACTATTGAAGGGGTCTGGGTACATTCTTTCAAGGGAACACCCTCAGAGGCAATACTATTTTTAGAGGAGTCATTTAAGAGAGGTGGTATTGAGTTACCAGAAATGCATAAATCAGAAGGTAATCTCAGTGATGTTATCAATAATACTACTACAGTTGCGGGAGAGCAATTAGTGGAAGTACTGGGCCAGGATTGGATTGAATCTGCTAAAGATAAAGCAGCTGAATTAAAGGATGTCAAACAGATATCATATATAACTGGCTTTGAACACGACGGTACCCAGATACAGATAAATATTGATTCGCCTTATTTAAGTCCAATAACTCTGGAGGTATATGACGGAACATATATAACCCAGACAGAAGTAGCAGCAGAAAAAGAGGATAAACTGAATGAGACGCTGGGAGAGGAAGTGAGCCTTGATAGTAAACTTCCTATAGAATACCTTCTGGGTGAGTGGACTATTATGGAAAGAGAACTTGATAGTAAATACGATAAACAGGTTCCCAGTGTTACAATAAAGATTGAAGATTATATTGGTAGTATTGAGGAATCTGAAATCGAGGCAGAAAGATTCATATTCAGCGGAAAGATTATAATTGAAGGGGAAGTATATGAAGCATATACAGAGATAGATGACAATTTAAATATGTATGCTTACCCTATTAGATTGATTAGTGTTTTGAAAGAAGCAGGTGTAGATCCTGTATTTGAGATCTGGTTTGAAGATATGGATCAGAACCTTGCATTTAGCGCTAGTTCTGATTTCAGCTGGGTATATGAAAATGCTCTCGGGGTTAAGCTTTATTATAATGTTAATGGTAATGATTATGATGCTGATTTTGATGGTTCAGATGATGATCTAGATTATATAATAAAGGCCAATTAAGTTCAGGCTGGAGGCTTATAAGGAAATATTAAGTAAAGGTAATCTGCAGAATGCTGGGAAGATGGGTAGTAGTCTATATATGCTAGAGGGTGAGATGGAAGGTAAAACCCTGAATATTCAGATTATGACTGAGCGTTTATATGATAATTATCAAAAGATATTGATAAATTTAATATTTTATTATCAAATTATGGGAGGAATAGAAAAATGAATGAGAAAGTAGATTTTATGCCCCGTTTTCTGGCTGCTTTGATTGATGGAGTAATCGCCTGGGTTCCGGTTGTAATACCGGTTGTTGGAGCTATTGTAAGTGCTGCCTATCTACTGTTAAAGGATGGTATTATGTATCAGATAACCAAAGATAATCAGTGGAAGAATAAGAGTATAGGTAAAAAACTCATGAAACTTGAAGTTGAGAGACTCGATGGTGGAGATGTTGACCTTATGACATCAGCTAAAAGAAATATTCCTCTATCTATCGGTAGCTTTATTGCTATTATTCCAATCCTGGGCTGGCTTGTTGGACCCTTTATAGCCCTGGTGGCTGCAGTAATTGAGTTAATCTTAGTTATTACAGATAAGGATGGATGCCGGCTTGGTGACCGTCTGGCCAATACCCGGGTTATTGCAGTGAAAGAAGCTGATTTGAGTAAAGAAGTAACCGGTTAAAAACCGTAGTTTCCTTTATAAAGGAGTGATATGATGAAAAAATGTTTAGTTTTAATTATA
>JADQBU010000098.1 GCA_016278435.1 Halanaerobiales bacterium | reverse complement strand
TATGCGGTTTTGTCCTTTCAAACTTCTTCTTTGCCATCTTTCTTTCCCCCTTGTTTAAAGTAAGTTATCCACCAATTATTTCTTTAGCAATATTACCGGGAACCTGGGCATAATTAGAAAATTGCATACTGTGAGTAGCCCTTCCCTGGGTCTTGGAACGCAGGTCGGTAGCATAGCCAAACATTTCTGCCAGTGGAACTTTAGCCTTAATTACCTGGGCTGTAGATCTGGGTTCCATACCCTCGACACTACCTCTTCTTCCATTTAAGTCACTTATAACTTCACCCATATAATCCTCCGGCACAACCACTTCAACACTCATGACCGGTTCCAGCAGTACCGGCTCGGCCTGTTTTGCAGCTTCTCTAAATCCTATTGAACCTGCAATTTTGAAAGCCATTTCTGAAGAGTCAACTTCATGATAACTACCATCAAGCAGACTGATCTTGAGATCTACCACTTGATATCCTGCTAAAATTCCATTTTCCATAGATTCGATTATTCCATCTTCAATAGCAGAAATATACTCTCTGGGAATTGATCCTCCAACGATGTTGTTTTCAAAGACAAATCCTTCTCCTTCTTTCAGTGGCTCGAGGTCAATTACAACATGACCGTACTGGCCCCTTCCTCCGGATTGTCTGATAAACTTCCCGGAAACTTTCTCTACTTTCTGGGTAATAGTCTCCCGGTAGGCAACCTTGGGTTTACCAATATTGGCACCCACTTTAAATTCCCTTAACAACCTATCTACTATTACTTCAAGATGAAGTTCGCCCATTCCCTGAATGATGGTCTGGCCTGTTTCTTCATCACCCTTAACATTAAAAGTAGGATCTTCTTCTGCCAGCCTTCTTAAGGCTTCTCCCAGTTTATCCTGGTCAGCTTTACTTTTAGGCTCAATGGCAACAGATATAACCGGTTCAGGAAACTCCATTGCCTCAAGTACAATCGGCTTATTCTGATCACAAAGAGTATCTCCGGTACTGGTATTTTTTAGTCCTACTGCAGCAGCCAGGTCACCTGCATAAACCTTTTCTCGTTCTTCCCGGTGGTTGGCATGCATCTGCAAAATCCTACCTACTCTTTCCCTTTTATTTGTACTGGAATTATATACATATGAACCTTTTTCCAGCACACCAGAGTAGACCCGGAAAAATGCAAGTTTCCCAACATAGGGATCTGACATTATTTTAAAAGCAAGGGCTGCAAATGGTTCCTCATCATCTGCATTTCTAATCTCTTCTTCTTCCAATTCAGGATTTAAACCTTTCATCGGAGGAACATCAACAGGTGATGGTAGATATTCAACAATAGCATCAAGCAGCATCTGTACCCCTTTATTTTTAAATGCCGAACCACATAATACCGGAATTAAATTAACATTCAATACACCCTGCCGGAGAACTGAATTGAGCTCATCAGCAGTAATCTCATCTTCTTCAATATATTTCATCATAATTTTATCATCTATCTCGGACAGGGCTTCAATTAGTTTTTCTCTGTATTCCTGTGCGATTTCCAGATGGTCTTCTGGAATTTCTGTTCTTTCGAACTTAACACCAAGTTCATCTTCATAAACAATAGCATTCATATTTATAAGGTCAACAACACCCTTGAAATTATCTTCTTTTCCAATCGGCAATTGAACCGGAATGGGTTTTGCTCCCAGACGCTCTTTCATCATCTCAAGTACTCGAAAAAAATCCGCACCCATTCTATCCATTTTATTAACAAAAGCAATCCTGGGCACTTTGTATTTATCTGCCTGTCTCCAGACAGTTTCAGACTGGGGTTCTACCCCTCCTACAGAACAAAATAGGGCAATAGCACCATCCAGTACACGCAGAGATCTTTCCACCTCTACAGTGAAGTCAACGTGCCCTGGCGTATCTATAATATTAATGCGATGGTCTTTCCACTGACAGGTCGTAGCAGCCGAGGTAATCGTAATGCCCCGCTCCTGTTCCTGTTCCATCCAGTCCATAACTGCAGCACCATCATGAACTTCACCCATTTTGTGAACTCTTCCGGTATAATAAAGAATTCGCTCAGTAGTTGTTGTTTTACCAGCGTCTATATGAGCCATAATTCCGATATTCCTTGTTTTCTTTAACGGAAACTGTCGGGCCATTATTCTCCCCCCTTTGCTTTAAAAAATTTACCATCTGTAATGTGCAAAAGCCCTGTTTGCTTCAGCCATCCTGTGTACTTCTTCTTTCTTACTCACAGCACCACCGGTATTATTGTAGGCATCTATTAATTCATTGGCGAATCTTTCGGTCATAGACCGCTCATTACGTTTACGGGCAGCCTGAGTCAGCCACCGTAAAGCCAGGCTCCTCTTGCGGTTATCATCAACTTCTACTGGAACCTGATAGTTTGAACCCCCAACCCGGCGGGACTTTACTTCCAGAACAGGTGTAATATTTTTGATTGCTTCTTTCACAACCACGATCGGGTCTTCCCCGGTTTTTTCATTTATAATATCCATTGCATTATATAATATCTTTTCAGCCAGACTCTTCTTACCATCTAACATAATTTTATTAATCAACCGGTTAATAATAACTTCATCATAGACCGGATCTGGCTCTACTTCTCTTTGTTCAGCTCTATTTTTCCGCATTTCCTTCCCCCCTTACATATTATTTGGGTTTTTTAACACCATACTTGGAACGCCCCTGTCTGCGTTCTTCTACACCAGCTGTGTCAAGAGTACCACGTACTATATGATATCTAACACCTGGTAAATCTTTTACTCTTCCACCCCGGACGAGTACAACTGAGTGTTCCTGAAGA
>JADQBU010000089.1 GCA_016278435.1 Halanaerobiales bacterium | reverse complement strand
TGCACTGTTTCAGAAAAATCAAGGTTTTTTAGGAAATTATTTTGTAGTATCTGATTGTAATATTTAAGCTGCTTTTGCATGTGATTTTCTATTGAACCGTTTTCTTCTTTCAATGGCTTTTTTATGTTGTTTTTTACGCTTATTTATTATTTTTTCTGCCTTGCCAGTATATTTCTGATAAGGAGTTACAAAATCTATACCCTGATGTAACCTGGTATGGTTGTATTTATCTATAAAATCTTCAATATCTTTTTTAGCTTCATAAAAGCTCTGATAACGCTCTTTGACATAAACATTTTCATATTTAATAGTTTTATGTAAAACCTCAATTTTACCGTTTGTTTCAGGATGTCTGACGGCTGTTCTTATATGTTCTATATCCCATTCCTCAAGAAAGCTGGTAAAGGATTTGGCAATTAGCTGGGTTCCATTGTCACTGATAAGAGCTGGTCTTTCTTCTGCTGGTGCCTCAAATAGATCTGCTTTATATAGAGCCCTACTTAGAATTCTTTCCATATCATCTGCAGTCATAGTCCGGGAGAGCTCACTGTGTATAACATACCTGGAATAATCGTCTAAGACACTTATGAGATATGCATGTCCATCCTCTACAGGGATATATGTAATATCAGTATGCCAGAGGACATTGGGAGTACTTACTTCAATTTTACCATCAGCTTTACGTTCTTTATGATAGTCCTTGCTGGGTATTAAATTTTCTGCTTTCAGTACCCGGTAGACAGTTGATGGAGAGGCATAAACTACACCTTCATCCTGCATATTATATGCAAGCTTCCTGTGGCGGGTATCAGGGTGTTTAAGGGCATAATCTATAATTGCCTCTTTTTCTTCCTCTAAAAGAGCATGTGGACATGATCCAGGGCTAGATTTATGGTTTCTAAGCCCTTCCCTTCCACTAGCCTGAAAACGTCTTTTCCAGGAGTAATAACGGCCAGGATTTAGCTCCAATATCTCACAGGTTTTTTTAATGGTCAAGGATGAGTTTTCTATAATGTCCATCAACTGTCGTTTCTGTTGGGGCTTTAGCCAGTTACCTTTAAGCTGGCCATGTAATCCTACTTGTCGTTTTTTTTTAGGATCTGGAGCTCACATGTTTGTTCAACTAGTGTTTGTTTAAGCTTTTTGTTTTCAGCCTTAAGTTTTTCCTTTTCCGGGTCTTTTTTCTTTTTGCTCCGGAAGACCTTATCAGCGGAATCAATAAGCCGTTTTTTCCACTGATAGAATTGACTTTCATAAATGCCATATTCACGACAGGTTTCAGCTATATTGCCGTTTTGTAGACCTTCAAGAACAATTTTCATTTTTTCCTGAGAAGAACGCTTTTTGTGTTTACCCATGGTGTTTTCCTCCCTGTAATTTATTTTGAAGGAAGAAAACGGTGATGTCAAATGAGCTAGTTGGAAATTTTTTCTGGGTTCCCCCCGGGATCCCGGGGGGAACCTTCTTTAAAGAAAGATTACTACATTTATGTTAGTTATAATACTTTGATGGGCTATGAAACATTATAATATTGGACAAGTAACTGTTGAGTGATAAAGTGAAACAATTTGGGAGTATTGTAGCACTTAACGGTATATATTGGTGGCTCAGCAGTTCCGGACAGGTGGTTCAAGCACAACGGACCGGCGGCCCAGCATAATTATACTTTAACAAAAGAAGACAGCTCTGATTATATATACTTTTAAAAGCAAGGATCTTGTCAATATATTAAAAACGATTATGTAATACCAGGAAATTCCGGAAAAGATATTGGTAAGACATTTATAAAATGAATAAGATTTTCATTAATATAGAACGCGTTGTAAAATATTACGTTGAATTTTAAGTGAAATCAGGACATAATACTTATAAAGGAGTTGATTGTTATGCCTAACATTAAAACAGTTTCAGATTTAAGAAATTATAACGAAGTGTTAAAAGGTATAATAGATGGTTATCCGGTATTTTTAACGAAAAATGGCAGAGCCAAATTTGTAATCATGGATATTGAAGAATATGAAAAAACTCAAGCTACCATGAAACTACTTGCAAAATTGATAGAAACTGAAAACAGAGTCGAATCTAATGATGAGTGGATGAATGAAGAACAGGTGAAAGGAAAACTGGGGGTTTAATAAATATAATGCTTAAATTACAGCCATTGAAATTAACTCTATTATCCCAGATATGGTACAGAATTTAAAAAAGGAACAAACTAACTTATGTAGAATTTAAAAATATAAATAAAGTATTTATATTCTGGAGATGGTGATTGAGGAGAGAGGTTAATAAATGATATTTATAAAGAGTGCTTCAAGTCTTAAGATGGGAGGAAATAAAAGATGGATGAAGACAAGAAAATAACTTTACCTGATAACCTGCGGGGAAGAAGTATTCATCAAAAAGTAATACCGACGGTCTGTAATTTGGAGAATATGCTAAACAAGTTAATTGAAGTAGAAGGAAATTATTCTGAACTTAAAAACTGGGAGCAGAGAAGTTATAACGCTTATAAAATAGATGATATTAAATATGAAATACTTAATACAGGACCAGAGAATTGGAAAGAAATAATAAAAGAGCACATTATTAATAGTGATCCTGATGAACTTGGAGCCAGTTGTATTGATATTTATTTAGTGGCTTATGTTTCAGAAAATCACGAGAAAGGGCGGCAGAATTTTTGCCAGTATGTTAAGGATAAGGGAATATCTGATAAAGAGAATTCTGCCCAGGCTATCTGGCAGGTTGGTAAAGGAGACGGCGTATTTTTAGATGTTTTAAATGATGACGGAACAGTTAGAAACTG
>JADQBU010000333.1 GCA_016278435.1 Halanaerobiales bacterium | reverse complement strand
TGTGAATAATACTTTTCATTATGTAGAAGGTGAGTCTATAACGTTACATCTTGATATGCGGGGGATTGCAGTCAATACAGGTTCTGCCTGTTTCAGTAAATCTCTGGAGGCAAGTCATGTAATCCTTGGAATTGGCGGAGATCATGAACGGGCTCATGGTTCCGTAAGATTTAGTTTCAGCAGATTTAATGATGAAGAGGATGTTAATAAAGTTGCAAAAGAAGTTGAAGATATAGTTAATAATCTAAGAGAGATTAGCCCACTGGGCAGGGAAGGAGAGGAAAAATAATGAGTTCTCCATATAGTGAAAAAGTCATGGAATATTTTCAAAATCCTAAAAATATTGGTGAAATTGATAATCCTGATGGTAAGGCAAAAGAAGGCAGTCCGGCCTGTGGTGATATGGTTCAGCTGTTTTTAAATGTAGATGAAGAAAGTCAAAAAATAACTGATATTAAATTTCGGTCATATGGTTGTGCTTCCAATATTGCAACAGGTTCAATTATTACTGAATTAGCTAAAGATAAAACTATTCAGGAAGCAAAAGAAATAACCTGGAAACAGGCGGCAGATGAGTTGGGAGGCTTACCTGCAGTTAAAACGCACTGTTCTGTATTAGCGGTAGATGCTTTAAAAGAAGCTATCAGGGATTATGAGGAAAAACAGGATCTGGTTAAAGAACAGGAGCCCACAACTGTAGATGTTGTAAAAGAACGCTTAAAGCATGTGATGAATCCTATACATGGATTGGATGTTGTTAAAACAAATTTGATAAATGATATTGAGGTAGAAGAAAATAAAATTATAGTAAAAGTTGATCTGGCAGAGGATCATCAATTTGCTTCTGTAGTAAAAGAAGATATTTTAGAGAAATTAGAACACCGCCCGGATATTGATGAAGTAGTAATTGAATTTAAATAATTTACTTTATGAGACGGAATGCGAGAAGCAGGGGCAGAAGTGATAGTAATAGGTTCTGATAATGTTGAGGGAAATTCCTGTTTGAGTAAACATGATTACGGGATAGATATTGATATTAAGTCAGCGAATTAGGAATATCAGGAGGTATAAAGAAATGAATATTTTTGAATTTGCTCTCGATTTTGAAAAAGAACAGAAAGAATTCTATCGAAAGGCGGCCCGGGAAAGCAAAAATAAATATTTGAAAAAAATTTTTAATGATCTGGCTGAAGAAGAAAAGAAGCATGAAGAAATAGTTGAGCAACTTTTGCAAGAAAAAAATGTAGATCATATTGAATCAGATATATTACCGAGGGCTAAGGAAGGTTTTGAAAAAATTGCAACTACCAGATCAAAGGAAAAAGTAATACCTGAAGAACAGGTAGATGTTTACAAAAGAGCAAGAGAAATGGAGTCGGAAAGTTATACATTTTATCAAACCAGAGCAGAAGAAACAGAGTTACCATTTGTACGGCGTGCGTTTGAAAGCCTGGCTAATGAGGAAAAAAAGCATGAAACTATTATGAATAATTTAGTTGAATTTGTTGATAGGCCAAATACCTGGCTTGATGATGCTGAATGGTTCCATCTGGAAGATTATTAAACAATAATGATTTAGTAAAGCAATTTGAAGAATTAAAAAATATTTTTTCCGTTGATATTAATCTTCTGGTTGAATATTAATATCTTCTGCTCACTTTTTTTACGGAGTTTAACCCCATCACGGGGGCAAGGGGTAAAAGTTGACACAATGTAACAGGAAACAGGAGGTAAACCTAATGAAGTATTTGTACATTATAATGACAGTACTGCTTATTATTTCAGTTATCTTTGACTGTAGTTGATAAAGTTAAAGATAATCTTGTGGGCTGGAAGTTAGGCCGTGTTATTTCAGTAATGGACAGCGGCTTTGCCTCTGATGATAATATGAAATATCTCCAGAGATCAGGTGGCCGTTACATTATGGGGCAAAAGATGAAGTTGATTGTTAATTTGTATTTTATGGTATGCAGTTTTGGAAAGGGGATTTAATATGAGTGAACAGATACGTATTATAGAGCGAAAATTTTCTGATTGTGAGGATTTTCCTACCATATTAATGAAGAAATAAGATATTTTGAAGCCAATATCAATTCAATAGATGTGACAGGTGATGAAGAACGTGAAATGATTGCTACAGTTAGGAATATCACGGTTAAAAAAAAGTTGAAACTCTTGTAGGACTTAATTGATTTATGAAGAAAGATTCTTCTCTTTCCCATATAGACACCTTCTGATAATAATTAATGAGTGCCAGCAGTTACTCAAACTGCTGCAGAGGCTGGAAACAATTTCATAATTTTGTGGAAGGAGTATTTTAAGATTATGAGCAGATTATTTCAGGATAAAATTTTCATAAAGTTGTTAATTCTTACACTGTTAACTGTATTTTGTTTTAATTTTACTTTATTTGCCGAAGAGCCAGCAGCTATGGATCAGTTTAATAAATTACTTCAAAGAGCCCTTTCTCTTATCATGGAGGCAAATCCATTGCTTCAATCTCAGCAGCGGATTATTGATAAGTATAAAGTGTTAACTATTCCGGAAGGAAAGGATATTTCAATGGATTTGAAGACCAGTCTGGGATCAACTATTGAGGATGGAGACTTAATGGCGGAGCCGGAGATAGGAGTTGGTATATTTCTACCTCTGTTTTCTCCTTCGAGTGAGTTAAAAATGGAGAAAGAAAAGATAAGGCGAGTAGAATCTCTAGAAAGTAATGTCCAAGAATATGAACAGATGAAAGAGGAGTTAATAACTGGGTTTACAGCCCGGGTGTCAGAACTTGTAGAATTAGTTCATCGCTTTGAAGGAAAAAA
>JADQBU010000173.1 GCA_016278435.1 Halanaerobiales bacterium | reverse complement strand
ATGCCTATCAGGCCTTTGCCGAACAGGCTCAGATATTTGCAGATGCCGGAGTAGATCTTATCAACATAGAGACTATGTCAGACCTTAAAGAAGCAGAGATTGCCCTAAAGGCAGTTCTGGAAGTAACAGAGCTTCCTGTTATCTGTAATCTTACCTATGGAAGTAATTTGAAGACAATTATGGGCACCACTCCAGAAGAAGCGGTCAGGGTTCTGGAAGAAACCGGAGCTGATATAATCGGTACTAACTGTGGTATGGGACCAAAGAGCATGGTTGAAGTTATGGAAGTTATGGCCGGGTGTACAGAACTTCCACTCTGTTATCAACCCAATGCTGGTCTTCCTGTTTTGAATAAAAACCAGCAGACAGAATATCCGATGACAGCAGCCGAAATGTTAGAGTATATACCTGCAGTCTTAAAAACCGGAACAAGAATTATCGGTGGCTGTTGTGGTACATCTCCAGATTATATTAAACTGGTAAGGGAGATTGTCGATGAATATAATGCCAGAGGAGGTAGAACATGAGTAAAGAGAAGAGTTATCAGGAAATAAATGAGAGGATTAAAAAAGGTGAAGTTGTGGTATTGACAGCTGAAGAGATGATTGATTTCGTGGATGAGAATGGAGAAGAAACTGCTTTAAAGGAAGTAGATGTTGTCACCACAGGTACCTTTGGAGCTATGTGTTCTTCTGGTGCTTTTTTGAATTTCGGTCATGCCGAACCACCTATCAGGATGACAAGGGTCTGGTTAAACGATGTTCCGGCTTATGCCGGACTGGCGGCTGTCGATGCCTTTATTGGAGCAACAGAGATTTCGGATTCGCGGGGCATCGAATATGGTGGGGCACATGTTATAGAGGATTTAATCCGTGGTAAAACAATTGACCTGAGGGCAACATCTCCTGGTACCGATTGTTATCCGCGCCGGGAAGTAACAGCAAAGATTACGCTGTCTGACCTGAATCAAGCTTATATGTACAATCCTCGCAATGCCTATCAGAATTATTCTGTAGCAGTAAACGCATCTGATAAGACAGTTTATACCTATATGGGTACTCTTTTACCGGGTTTTGGTAATGCTACATATAGTAGTGCCGGTCAGTTGAGTCCCTTATTAAATGACCCTTATTATTTAACGATCGGTATCGGTACCAGAATATTTATCGGTGGGGCAGAAGGATATATCGCCTGGGAAGGAACCCAGCATAATCCAACTGTTAAAAGAAACGAAAAGGGGATACCTGAAGGAGGGTCGGGAACCATAGCTGTTATAGCCGATTTAAAAGAGATGAGTCCAGATTTCATCAGGGCTGCTTCTATCGAAAAATACGGCGTAAGTATGTATATAGGTCTGGGAATTCCCATACCCATTCTAAACCTGGAGATGGTAAGGTATACATCAGTAAAGAATGAAGATATATATACCCATATTGAGGATTATAGTGCTGGTTCTACCAGTAAACCACTTTATGGTAAGGTAAATTACAAGGAACTGCGCTCGGGCAAGATTACCCTGAATAATGGTCAGGAAGTAAAGACTGCACCTTTATCCAGTTACAAAAAGGCCCGGGAAATTGCTGCTGAGCTTAAACGGAGGATTGAGGAGGAAGGTTTCCTTATACAGGAACCAGTAAAAAATCTTCCCCGTGATAGAAAGTTTAAATCTGCCCTGAAGAAGGGGGGAGAATAAAATGAAAAAAAGAGTTCTTTTAACTTATTCCCCGGCAATAGTAGATAAACCGATAACCTATGATTTGATCAAGAAATACGATATTGTGATTAATATTCTCCAGGCCAAGATATTTCCTGAAGAAGAAGGTCAGTTAATTATTGAACTGGAACATAAGGAAGAAGCAAGATTGCTTGAAGGCATTGAATATTTAGAAGATGTCGGAGTTAAGGTAAAGATACTGGAAAAATCTATTATTTTTGACCGGGAACTATGTATTGATTGTGGGGTCTGTACAGGAATCTGTAAATCTGGTGCGCTGACCATGGATCCAAAAAACTGGGAACTTGAGGTCAATGACAGTAAATGTGTTCTCTGTGAGATGTGTATAATAGTCTGCCCAGTTAAAGCCCTGTCACTGGAGGGTTAAACATAAATGTATCAATCCCGTTTTTATCGAAAATGGCTCAATAAAAAATTTAATAATTATCAAATATCTTATCTGGAGACTGATCTGTTAATTAGAACAATTCATTTTGATGAGAAACGGTACTATGGATTTATAGTTAATTTAAGAAAGAAATTTGATTCTTATATTAAAGAAAATCCTAATTTTCTCTACAGCCTATCACCAATTAAAATCAGACCAGAGGATCCACCTGAAATAAAAGAAATACTGGAATATTCCAACAGGGCGGAAGTAGGACCGATGGCAGCAATTGCCGGGTTTTTTGCTGAAAAAGTCGGCCGTGTATTACTGGCAGAAAATAAAGAAGTAATAGTGGAAAATGGTGGAGATATATTTTTGTCATTAGAAGAAAATCCGGTTCTGGGTATTTATGCCGGGGTGGAATCTCCTTTTACCGGCCGGGTCGGAATAAAAATTAAATCAAGAAATCAACCACTGGGAATCTGTACATCAGCAGGAACTGTAGGGCCTTCATTAAGTCTAGGGAAGGCTGATGCCGTGATCACTATTAGTCCGTCCTGTATTCTGGCAGATGCTGTAGCAACCGCTACTGCTAATCTGGTTAAGACAAAAGAAGATATAGAAAAAGCACTGGATTTTGCCTGGAAAATCAAACAGATAACTGGTATAGTTATTATCAAAGGTGATAGGCTGGGAACCAGGGGAGAAATAGAACTGGT
>JADQBU010000078.1 GCA_016278435.1 Halanaerobiales bacterium | reverse complement strand
CTAAAAAAGAGGAATCTGTAGAACTTAAAGTTTTGGATAAAATTGATTTAAGTATTAATATTGCTATAGGGTCCAGTATCCAGGTTGCTCTCTTCCTGGTTCCATTATTAATCTTTATAAGTCATTTGATAGGTCAGCCTATGAATGTATTATTTAATATTCTGGAGATCAGTTCAATATTTATGTCAGTTCTGGCTATAAATGTTGTCTATCTACAGGGTAAATCAAACTGGTTTGAAGGTTTACAGCTTTGTGCTGCCTATTTTATCATTGCTATTGCCTTTTATTTTGCCTGATAGGTTTTCTGTGGAATCTTAAGTACCTGACCGGGATAGATAGTATTTCCCTGTATATTATTGATCCTCTTTAAATCATCTACTGAAATGTTAAAATTACGGGCAATCGACCATAATGAATCACCTCTTTTTACTATATAAGAGGAACTGTTGTTGTATGAGCTATTATTATTACTTGCTGATCTATCATTATTAGATCTATTATTACTATTATTATAATTGGAGCCAGTTCTCTGGTTTAAAGTGTGTTTGATTATTACCGGGGTACCAACAGTGACCCGGTCATATAATTTCTCCACATCCTGGTTATACATTCGTACACAGCCGTGTGATACTGCCTGGCCTATTAACCAGGGTTTATTGGTGCCATGGATGCCGTGCATCTGAGGAGTAAACTGCATCCATCTTGTGCCCAGACCATTACCTGGATTTACTATTTTGTTGATAATATTGAAATTTCCGGTTGGAGTTGGGGTTGAAGGTTTGCCAATAGCAACCGGATAAACTGACAGGGTTTCACCATCTTTTTTCAAAAAAATCTGTCGTGAGGAAAGTTCAATATAAATTTTATTCATATAATCTTCCTTTACTTTATGGTTTCTATATTGTATTTAATAGCATGGTGAAATGTTAACTCATAATTGGTAATTTCATGTATCTTATAATAACAATTGCCACCTCATACTAAGAGATGTTATAATTAAAACATGAGTCAGGGGGGCAAATAGCATGAGATATAAAATAATGATTGTGATTATTATCCTGGTAGTCTTAATAACTTACCTTTATTATATAAATTATGAAGCCAGAACTGTTGTAGTTTCCTCTCAGGCCGGCAGAAGAGAACCGGCAATGAAGAAGGTCAAGGTTATGACATATAATATTCACCATGGCGTAGGTAATGATAGGAAATTAAATCTGGGGAGGATAAGTAAAACTATTGAGGAATCAGGAGCAGTAATAATTGGTTTAAATGAAGTTGATAATAAAATGCCGAGGACGGATTTCATCAATCAATCCAGGTTTCTGGCTGAAAGACTGGGAATGAATTATGCTTATGGTCCTAACTTAAAAACGATAATTGGTAGTTATGGTAATGCGATTTTAACATCTCTACCTTTATCTAATGTTAAAAATTATCCATTACCAACGGGGCTGGGGGGGGAACCTCGTGGTTTACTGGAGGCAGATGTGTTACTGCCTGGATGGGGTAAAATAAAGGTTCTTTCTACTCATTTATCAACCGAGCAGGTCTATAAAGACAGGCAGATAAGATGGCTCAGAAGGCATATAGCGAAAATAGATGTGCCCTATATATTAATTGGAGATTTTAATAGTGATTTAGAGACGGAAAAAATTACAGAGACTGCATCTATAGTTTCTGAAAAAACCTACCCGTCTTTTAGTCCTGAAAAAAAATTAGATAAATTCATCTCCAGTTTTCAAGTTGAAAAAAGTTATACACTTCCAACTGAAGGTTCCGATCATTTGCCCCTGGTTATAGAATTTATACTGGAAAACTAAGTAGTATTTTCCTTGCCGACATAATCCATGATATAGATTAATTGGGTGTCCGAAATCAAATTTATTTCTATTTCAGATTTGCCTGTTATTACTATCTTTTCCGGTGCGATTAAACTGGTAAAGGCATTGATATTACTAATCGGTAGATTAAGAATCTTTGTATTGTAATGCATGGGGATTGTAATAGCTGGTTTGATTTTTTTTACAATGTTATAGGCCTGTTCAGCATCGATTGTAAAATATCCACCTACAGGTATTAATAGAATGTCCAGGTCTTTAAGTGCTTCTAATTGTTCTTCTTCAAGGTCATGACCAAGGTCACCAAGGTGGCCTATTTTAAATTCTGGAAATTCAAAAATAAAGATGATGTTTTCACCTTTTTTTTCTCCCCGGGAGCCGTCATGGTAACTCTTGATACCTTTAATATTTATATTACCCTGTTGCAAACCCTTGATATCCTTGATTACTCTGGGACTACCAGAAATTCGGTCTACTGCATTATGGTCATGGTGATCATGGCTCACGGTAACTATATCCACATTGTCGTCAACCTCTTCATAAGGAAAGCCAGCATCATAAGGATCGGTCAGAACTGTAGTTCCTTCTTTTGATGTTAAAAGAAAACAGGAATGTCCCCACCATTTAATTTTCAACTTTACCAACCTCCTGTTATTTTAATTAAATTATACCATTTATATACATTTGATTGCAAGATAGAATGAATCTATAATGAATATCTAAAAAAAAACAGGGAAAATTATTGGTAATACTTTATCTTACTCCCCTGTTAGTGATATAATAATATATAAATTGGAATATTTATTTTATAGGAGTAGTGATAAATTGGATGAACTAAAGCTATCTGCCCCTGCTAAAATTAATCTTGCTCTTAAAATAACAGGATTTTTGCCAGATAATTATCATAAACTGGAGATGATAATGCAGTCGATTGGACTCTCTGACCAAATTACTCTCAGGAAAGCCAGAGAAATAAAAATTGACTGTT
>JADQBU010000130.1 GCA_016278435.1 Halanaerobiales bacterium | reverse complement strand
GAAAACAGTCCGTTTTCAGCACAAGAAAGTTATCCAGTTCAGCCTTTAATAACATCTGTTCTAAAAGCGTTGTTTTACCAACCCCTGCTTCCCCTGTGATTAAAATTGAAGCAGGCGCTTCCTCTCTTTTAAAACGGTAAAAGGTATGCAGGAGATTATTTAACTCTTCCCCCCGGCCGATAAAATTATCATTATTAACATCTAGCTCAATACCCCTGATTAGAGAGGTTGTCTTTGCTCCCGGGCTAATTCCCAGTTCTTTTTTAAATCTCTCTTCAAGTTTTTTATAAATCCCAATAGCCCTGGCTTTCTCACCACATGAAATATATAATTTTATTAACTGCTGGTAAGCCTTTTCATTAAACTCATCAATTTCAATTAATTCATTTAAATATTTGATTAAGTCAGCTGATTTATCTTTCTTTTTAAGTTCATTTATTTGTGATTTAAGTGCTTCTATATAATGCCTATTAATATAACTTCTCTGTTCCCGTAACCATTCAGAATATCCCAGTGCCTCATTTATCATAAAGTCTTCTAAAAATTCACCCCTGTAATGATCAGCACTGTCATTCCCATTAATAGCGAGGAATTTATCAAGACCATTTTCAATAATTTTCTCCTCATTTATTTTTATCGTAAAACGGTCCGGACTCAAAATATAGTCTTTACCGATGGTTTTCCGTAGCTGGTAGAGAGCATTTCTCAGGTTCTTTTTTGCTTTTGCTTCCGGCATATCACCCCAGAGCAGGGAGGCAATTCTGGTCCGGCTGACCTTTTTCTCTACTATCAGGTAATAAAAGAGTCCTTCCACCTTTTTGTAGGGAAATTCAATGACCTCTTTTCCCCTTCTAAGTTCTGGCTTTCCCAGAACTTTTACCTTTAATCCAGGCATATCTCTGCTCACCTCAAAAAATTCATTTTAATCTGAAAATTTCCGGCGGATATTATCTGTACAGATTACTACAGTCGGTATCCGCTACGTAATCTGAACAGCTCCCGCTGGATAGTACGAGATCCTTCCTTCAAGATGCTTCACGCTACTATTATCTGCCCCTTCTTAATCACCTTTTCCACCTGGTTAACACCGATGTGATAACTGAGGTGTGTATATGATGGGGCATCCAGAATTACCAGATCCCCCTGTTTTCCTTCTTCTATACTGCCGATTTTATCTTCCCTATTCAGGGCTGCTGCCGCGTTAATGGTAATCGCCCGCAGTGCTTCAGCCGGAGTTAAACCCATATAAAGGGTTAAAAGTGCTATCAGTAGAGGGATTGATTCCGAATAACAGCTCCCGGGGTTAAGATCGGTTCCGGCCGCCACCCTGACACCGGCCTCCAGCAATTTACGGGCTGGTGCATATTCCTCTTTCAGACTAAAGGCAGTCAGAGGTAACAGGACTGCTGTCACGCCCCGGTCTGCCATCCCCCTGATTCCCTTTTCCGATATTCTGAGCAGGTGTTCTGCTGAAACAGCTCCCAGTTCTGCTGCCAGTTCAGCGGCACCGACAGCGGCTATTTCATCGGCATGAATCTTGACCTCTAAGCCCTGTCTTTGGCCGGCCTGCAATATTTTCCGGGCCTGCTCAATACTGAACACCCCCTGGTCACAGAAGACGTCTATAAACTCTACCCCACCTTCCTCAGTTACAGCCGGCAGCTGCTCTTCGATTACCTGTTCAACATAAGCATCATGATTACCAGCATATTCGGGTGGAAAGGCATGTGCCCCCAGAAAGGTTTTGACAACCTCCAGTGAATGTTCCTCATCCAGTTCCTTCATCACCCGCAGCTGTTTGAGCTCGGTCTCTGTATTTAATCCATAACCGGTTTTACCTTCCACCGTGGTAACCCCGAAGGAAAGCAGAGAATCAAGCCTCTTCCGGGCTAATTCCTTCAAAGTAGAGAAATCAGTCTGCCGGGTAGCCTTGACCGTATTTACAATACCGCCTCCCTGTTCCATTATCTCTACATAGGGCATACCCTGCAGACGCCAGTTAAACTCATCAGCCCGGTACCCTCCAAATACGAAATGGGTATGGGAATCGATAAAACCGGGAAGAACAACCTTACCGCTGGCATCTATAACCCGATACTCCCCTTCAGATTTATGCAGAACTTTTCTGGCAGGTTTCCTGTTGATATTGAGGGCTTTCCGATAGCTTTTCCTTTTTTTATCAGGAGCGATATCTGTAATTGTTTCTGGTAGTATTTCCTCTGTTTTTCCTACAGCGGTAATAATCCCATCCTCAATGATTACCGCTCCCTTTTCAATGATCCCCACTTCACCGTCTCCGGCACAGGTTACCAGTTCTTCCGCATTTTTAATGATTATGTTGTTCATTACAGGTCCTCCAGTAAGCGGTTCTCCATAACCTGTTCCGGGGAGAAGTCTTCCAGTTTAAGATAATATTCAGCCACATCGTAGAGGGCCCGGGCAGGTAATAATCCAATTAATTCACTACCCACTATTTGAACCCCGTATCTCTCAGCTTCCATCTTTACCATCTCAAAGCTCTGGTAAAGGGCAGTCCGGGTATAATCGGTCATATTCATCGATACCTGGACAATTCCCCGTTCCTTTAATTCTACCCCGATGGCTTTACAGTAACGAAGGCCTCCCCCGGAATAGCGGATATTACGGGCAATTTTGTCGGCAATATCATTATTATCAGTATCCAGATTAATATTAAAAGCAACCAGCGGCATCCTGGCTCCGATTACTGTCGCCCCGGCCGTGGGATGAATCCTATCTGGACCAAAATCTGGTTTCCATTCCGGCTGCCTGATCTTTTCAGCAAACCCTTCAAACTCTCCTCTCCTGATGT
>JADQBU010000366.1 GCA_016278435.1 Halanaerobiales bacterium | reverse complement strand
GTAATAGGCTTTATTGCTCATGAGCATAAAGCCTATACCTATAGTCAGGATAATAAAGGCTATCATTACTTCTAGGATGGTCATACCTTTGTCTTTATGTCTCATAATCCCACCTTCCCAGGTCCCACTTCCATCTGATTTAGAGTTTAATCCCAGGTGATTTTCCCAGTCTGTTCAGCAATATTAATACCAACCGTCTCACCGCTCAGAGATTTAAGAATAACGGTCCCGTTATCCAAGGCAAATCCACGATAATTAAACCTCACACCCCACCCTACAAGAGGGCCGCTTTCCACATCTTCGTACACTTCCTCCATCCAAGTGTTGAGTGTTGGATGAAAGTAGACCCCGCCCTCATATTCAAGGGCAGGCCCTGTAAGTTCCAGACTGCCATTAATAACTCGGTAAACGCCTACCTTGTCAGGTTGAAAAACAGTATATACTGTCTCTCTCTTATCCATCCCCATCTGCTTAGCATAATGCAATTGAGAAACAGCTCTTTGTGCGGCACCTTCCAATCTATATTCATCTTGGACAGCATTATATTTCGGTATGGCATATGCTGTAAGGATACCAACGATGGCTATAACGAACATTAGCTCTAATAGGGTAAAGCCCTTGTCTCTCAACCTCTTATCCTCCTCAGTAACCCTTAGATTCTTAAATATTCTCAGACATATCTAATATTGGTAAACTCCTTGTAATATCCCTGTCCAACTTCCGGTTCATTATTATTAATTTCCTATCAGATTTATTTTTTAAATTTAATTTTAAATCTAATCTAAGCTCATGAAACTGGTTATACGCCAAAATAAATGCACCTCCTTAAACGATTATTGTTATCCTAAGCTTTTACCATATATGTATATTTCTGCAAAATAATTAAATTTCCTTTATTTTTTATTCATTTTTTTAATTTTTAGTTAATTTAGTTAATTTATTTCTATAATTTTGCACAAAATAGATTTTTCATTTTATACTTTTTGATTTATCGGGTGTTATCTTACCCACAGGAATTCATTTTTTATCAGCTATCTATTTTCCATTACATGCTGTAGACCCTGTCCAAAAAGACATAGAACATGCTCATCATCAAGAGAATAATAAACTGAACGACCTTCCTTGCGAAATTTCACCAGCTTATTGTTGCGTAACACTCTCAGTTGATGAGAAATAGCAGATGAACTCATCTCCAGGAGTTCAGATAAATCACAAACACATAATTCTCTTTCCTTTAAAGCATAGAGAATCTTTATTCTGGTGGGGTCTCCTATTGTTTTGAAGATCTCAGCCAGTTCATATACTACATCCTCCTTCAACCTGTTCTTTTTCATTAGTTCCACTATCTGTTTATCCGGGTCAAAGACCTCACAGACATCACAGATATTCTTATCTTTTTCCATATCTATCAAGCCCCTTTGTTATCAAACAAGTTATTCTAATGAAGGTAATACCGCTCCAAAAAATTACCGCAGCCACTTATTATCTGGCTGCGGCTTCCCGATAAAATTTATAAGAAAGTCAAAACATATCCTTCTTGGCCATAATAAAACCTACAATTACAGAAATAACCACGGAAAAGAGGAAAATAACTGGAAAAGCAAATGGATATTCCTGTAATGGCAGCTTAACATTCATACCATAAAAACTGGCCACCATAGTCGGGAAAGCAAGTATAATTGTTATTGAAGCCAGAATTTTCATAACTATATTTAAATTATTTGAAATAACTGAAGCAAAAGCATCCATCATCCCACTTAAAATATTACTATATATATTGGCCATCTCCATGGCCTGCCTGATTTCAATCATGGCATCATCCATTAACTCTTTATCTTCATCATATGTAACCAGAAAATTAAATTTTATAATTTTATCCATTACGGACTCATTTGATTTCAATGAAGTTGTAAAGTAAACCAGACTCTTTTCCAGATCCAGAAGTGAGAATAGTTCCTTATTCCTCATCGAACGGTGTAACTGTCTCTCTATCTCTTCACTCTGCTTATTTAGCTTTTTAAGAAACTTTAGGTAGTGTTGGGCAACCTGATAAAAAATCTGGAACAAAAATCTTGTTTGTTTTAAAATATCAAAGTCTTTTTTATAATTATTTTTGAAGCTATCCAGAATTAGTGTTTCTTCAATACAGATAGTAATAATACAATTATTAAGTAGTATGATACCCAGGGGAATAGTGGTATATTCCAGGTAATCATCAAAACTGTCAGTCGGTATATTGATAATAACCAGTTTCTGTTCGTCTTCCTGGTCTATCCTGGCCTTTTCTTCCGGGTCCAGAGAATATTTCAGAAAATCATACTCAACCCCTGTTTCAGCAACCAGTTTATCCATCTCTTCTTCAGTGGGGTTAACCACATTTATCCAGGTATCAGTGGTGATATTCTGGGATTTTAACAACATATTGTTTTCCTTTTTATAAACTTCATACAATAAAATCACCTCCAGTTTTTTATGTGTTACAACAATATTAATTATATATCAATTAAATAAAAATGCAAATTCGAGCAGTTCCTACTCTAACCATAGCCTTTATTAATTTTAATCTCCACAAAAAAAAGAGAAAAATCCTCTAATTTTTCCTTGTAATATTACTTCTACAATAAACAACCTAATCCTCTTTTTTATAGATATAGTAATTTAAATTATATTTCTGAATATCAAAAAACTGGTATTATTAATAAATTGTTCTTCAAACTGAGAAAAGTTACAAAATAAGCTAAAAAGATAATAAAAATTAATATAATCAAAACAAAATCATGGCCTATAAATGGGTACTAATGGTACCCATCCTTTAATCTTCCCATATCTTATCAATTTACCTATATAAT
>JADQBU010000087.1 GCA_016278435.1 Halanaerobiales bacterium | reverse complement strand
TAGTTTTTCCAGTTGTTTATTCAGATAATAATTAAGCTCCTTTTCTCCTTCAATATCTTTTTTCCAGATCGGTAATTTAGTAGCCAGTTTTGTTTTTTCCCGGTATCCATCCTGTAGGGCTTTACCTACTACTATTTCACTATTTCCACCATGATAAGGCCAGGCTGTATCCACATAATTAATACCATTATCTATACCGCGCCTGATCATTTTGATAGCAATTTCTTCATCTATATTGGAATTATCATCACCAGTTGTAGGTAATCTCATACAACCGAACCCCAGGGCTGATCCCTGCCAGTCAAGACTGCCAAATTTTCTGTATTGCATTTAATATTCACCACCTGTAAAATTATTTTGAACCACTAATATTTTACACTACTTATTTTATAATAGCATATTTACACTATTATAACAAATTATTGCAGATACTAAATTTACTAGATTTAATTTAAAGATACATCCCATTTAAGGACTTTCCCCATTTTTTATTTCATGCATCAAAATAGAGTTTTAAGGAAGATGGAAATTTTTTGCCAAAGAATCTTAATGAGATAGAGGGAGAAATTGGGTCGAACCACATGGATGTGGTGAGTTAATCTTGAATCAGGAGGATTCATTGATTAAAGTGCCCTATTTCGCACCAAAATCGAGTTTAGATGATTCGAAAAATTTCCTTCACTGACGAAAATTTCTATTTTGATGCAGTGTTTCGAAATTTGGGGAAACTCCAGATCCCATTTTATTTGACAGTAAAAGTTGATTGTAATATACTTAAGGCGGATATGCTTAAAAAATTTATAATAAACTATGGGGAGGGTATCATTTAATGACAAAGACGATGAAATCAATGGATGGTAATACTGCAGCTGCCCATGTAGGTTATGCTTTTACAGATGTAGCTGCTATTTACCCCATTACTCCATCCTCACCAATGGCTGAACTAGTTGATGAATGGAGTGCTCATGGTCGAAAAAATATTTTTGGTCAAAGGGTTAAACTAACAGAAATGCAGTCTGAAGGTGGAGCTTCAGGTGCAGTTCACGGCTCGCTTTCTGCAGGAGCTTTGACAACTACATTTACTGCTTCACAGGGCCTACTACTTATGCTGCCAAATATTTATAAGATTGCCGGGGAGCTTTTACCGGGTGTTTTTCATGTAAGTGCACGCTCTGTTGCTACCCACGCACTATCAATATTTGGAGATCACTCTGATGTTATGGCCTGCCGCCAGACGGGTGCTGCCTTACTGGCATCAGGTAGTGTTCAGGAAGTTATGGATCTTGCTGGTGTTGCTCATCTGTCAGCAATTGAATCACGTTTACCCTTTATTCACTTCTTTGATGGATTCCGTACATCACATGAAATACAGAAGATTGAAGTAATGGAGTATGATGATCTGGCAAAACTGGTTGACTATAAGGCGTTAAAAAAGTTTAGACATAGTGGCTTGAATCCGGAACACCCGGTGACAAAGGGTACTGCCCAGAATCCGGATATTTTCTTCCAGGCACGTGAATCTTGTAACAGGTTCTATGATGGAGTTCCCGACATTGTTGCTGAATATATGAAGGAAATCAGTAAGATAACCGGACGGGAATATCATCCCTTCAATTATTACGGTGCAGAGGATGCAGAATATGTTATAGTTGCTATGGGTTCTGTAACCGATACTGTTGAAGAAACTGTTGATTATCTCCTGGACCAGGGAGAAAAAGTTGGTATAATTAAGGTCCATCTCTATCGTCCATTCTCAGAAAAATACTTCATGGAAGTTCTACCTGAGAGTGTCAAGAAGATAGCTGTCCTTGATAGGACCAAGGAACCGGGTGCACCAGGAGAACCCCTTTATGTAGATGTAAAGAATATGTTCTATAATAAAGAGAATGCACCTGTGGTTGTCGGCGGACGTTACGGCTTAAGTTCCAAGGATACTACACCTACCGATATTAAAACTGCTTTTGATAATCTAAAAGAGGATAAGCCGAAAGATAGCTTTACTATCTCTATTAAAGATGATGTAACCAATACTTCCTTACCGGTCAAAGAAAAGATTAACACAGCACCGGAAGGAACCGTTCGCTGCAAGTTCTGGGGCTTTGGCTCTGATGGTACCGTTGGTGCCAACAAGAATGCCATTAAAATTATCGGGGATAATACCAATAAATATGCCCAGGGCTATTTCTCCTATGACTCCAAAAAGTCAGGCGGGGTAACAGTTTCTCACCTGCGTTTTGGCGATAAACCGATTAAATCAACCTACTTTATTGACCAGGCTGATTATGTAGCCTGTCATAAAGAATCTTATGTCGATAATTTCGATATGGTCAGTGACCTGAAAGATGGGGGAACCTTTGTTCTGAACAGTGGCTGGTCACAGGAAGAACTGGATCGGAATCTGCCGGCTGAAATGAAGAAATATATTGCAAACCATAATATTACCTTCTATACTATAGATGCAGTTAAGATTGCTACCGAAGTCGGTCTGGGTGGCAGGATTAACATGGTTATGCAGACTGCCTTCTTCAAACTGGCCGACATTATTCCGGTTGACGATGCAGTTAAATATCTGAAAGATGCAATTAAGAAAACATACGGACATAAAGGTGAAAAGATTGTTAAAATGAACTGGGAAGCAGTCGATAAAGCACTCGATGCCCTGACTAAAGTAGATGTTCCTGCAGCCTGGGCCAGTGCTAAAGATGAAGCAGCGGCTACTTCAGAAACTGAAGTACCCGAATTCTTTAAGGATGTTGTTGAACCGATTGCCCGACAGGAAGGTGATGACTTACCTGTCAGTGCCTTCAAGGGTAGAGAAGATGGCTCATTCCCGCCGGGGCTTTCTGCCT
>JADQBU010000107.1 GCA_016278435.1 Halanaerobiales bacterium | reverse complement strand
TCATATCAAGATGTGTGAACACCTCGGCCTGGAACCGCTGCTGGAGTTAAAAATGAGGCTGGGCGAAGGTACAGGAGCAATCCTGGCTATGAATATTGTTGAGGCTGCTACCAGAATAATCAGAGAGATGGCGACCTTTGAGGAGGCACAAATACAAAAATGATTACATTAATATTGGGTGGAGCCAGGAGTGGGAAAAGCAGTCTGGCTGAGAAAATAGCCCTGAAAAGGGGAGGTAAAGATGTTGTTTATCTGGCTACCAGCCTGGTCAAAGATGAGGAGATGGCCAAAAGGGTAGCAGAACATAAGAAACAAAGACCTGTGTCCTGGCAGACTATTGAAGAACCATATAAGATCAGTGAAGCTCTGGCTAAATTACCTGAAAAACAGGTAGTCCTGATAGACTGTATAACAGTACTGGTTACCAATATTCTTCTGCAGGATGCCTGGGCCGGTACGGAGGAGGAAGACTTTGAACCGGCCGGTGATGAAAAAGATGTCATGGAAGAGCTAAAAAAAATGATTCAGGTGGCAGAGGAATACAATCTGGAATTAATAATAGTTACCAATGAACTGGGTATGGGTCTTGTACCTTTTTATCCTCTGGGGCGAATTTACCGGGATACAGCCGGCCGGGCCAATCAATTTCTGGCCTCCAGGGCAGATGAAGTTTACATTACTTTTGCCGGACTACCGTTGGAGATCAAGGAAACTGGACAGGAAATTTTGTCTAGATTTGATGTTAACATTTAAATAGTTTCAGGGAAAGTTAAAAAGTAAGTTGCAATCAACATTACTGGAGAGTGAAAAACAAATGCCCTTTTTATTTGCTTTATCTTTTTTAACCAGGATCCCGGTTCCGGTAAAAATAGAATATGATGAGAAATTACCGGCAAAAGCAATGGCTTATTATCCTGTTGTGGGACTACTTCTGGGGATGATTTTGATTACTGTCGATTATCTTGGGAGAAGTTTTCTGCCCCGGAATGTTGTCAGTAGTCTCTTGCTGATTGTACATGTTTATTTAACCGGCGGACTTCATCTCGATGGCTTTATTGATATGATTGACGGCCTCTTTGGAGGTGGGGAAAAGGAAAGAAAGATTGAAATTATGCATGACAGCAGTGTGGGTTCTTTTGGGTTGATTGGGGTTGTCCTTTTGTTTTTATTGAAGTACAGTATACTGGTTGATTTGACAGGCTTAATCCGGGTAACTGCTCTATTTTTAATGCCGGTAGTCAGCCGCTGGCTGGTTGTTTTTTCCGCCTGGAAGTATCCGGTTCTTGCTGCCAGTAACCTGGCAAAAAGCTTTATTTCATCTCTATCATTAAAACAGGTAATGGCCGGTTTTCTGTGGTTAATAGTAACCGGGATAATTCTAACCAGTTTTTATAATATACCCTTTCTGTTTATGATTTTTATAACTTTCTGTGCTTTTTTAATTGCCAACGTGATTTCCCTGAGTATTTATCACCAGCTGGGTGGATTAAATGGGGATATATATGGTGCAATTAATGAAATATCTGAAGTGGTGGTTCTGCTGACAGCATTAATTTATCTGGGATTGAATTAGGGGGTAAAATATGGCGACAGAACTGATATTGGTCAGACATGCAGAGACTGATTGGAATAAGGATAAGAGATTTCAGGGTCAGGAAGATCCCACGTTAAACGAGACCGGATGTAAACAGGCGGATAAGCTGGCTAAGTACCTGGCAGATTGGGATATTGATATAATCTATACAAGTGATCTGAAGAGGGCTTTTACTACAGCCGAAGCTATAAATAGATATCATGATATTCAGGTGATCCGGGAAAATGGTTTAAGGGAGATAGATTTTGGTAAGTGGGAAGGTTTAACATATCAGGAGATAAGCAGTGAATATCCTGAAATTGTTAAAAAATGGAACCAGGATCCTGCTTCGGTCAATCCTCCCGGGGGAGAAAACCTCAATGATTTCCGGGACAGGGTTGGGAGTGCATTTACCGATATTATAAATAATAATGAAAACCAGACGATCCTTACAGTCAGTCATGGGGGAACAATCAAGGCATATCTAACCTATTTGTTGGATATGCCAGTTCAGCGTTACTGGCAGTTTGAGACAGCAAGTACAGGAATCAGTATTATAAAATTTTTTGAGGGGAAGGCAATAATCAGCTCTTTGAATGTTCTGGCCGAATAAGAAATTAAATATAAATTAAAATAGTGAATTTTCAGAAGCAGGAAAAAGAATAACTTTCGTTGAATAGTATATGTAAAAGGTAACATGGTATTACAATGTAATTATGTATTATAGTATTATACTGGAAAACAGGAGGAGATATAGATGTTTAATACTGTATTATTTCGTACGGCCGGTGAAATTTACAGTGGATTTAATTCTGTTGAAAAGAAATTAAATAAAATTGTTAAGGACTTAAAAGCAGATAATATTTTGCTGGTAACTGATGAGGGTTTAATGAAAACAGGACTGGTTGAAAAAGTTATAAGATTACTTGAATACCAGGAAAAGATAGAAACTTTTTGTGATATAGAATCCGACCCCAGTATAGATACAGCCCAGAAGTGTGTAGATTTAATCCGGAAAAATAATTATAATCTAATAATTGCCCTGGGTGGAGGTAGTGTTATTGATATTTCAAAGGTGAGTGCGGCTGTTTCCTGCTGTAACAAGGATGTAATGGATTATATGGGCTCAGATAAAGTAGAAAGCAAGGGACTACCGCTGATTGCTATTCCTACAACTTCCGGTACCGGTAGTGAAGTTACTGATAGAGCAATTTTGTCTGATAAAAGGGAGCAGAGCAAAAAGGGACTTGTCAGTAAGCATCTTCTTCCTGATGTAGCAATT
>JADQBU010000387.1 GCA_016278435.1 Halanaerobiales bacterium | reverse complement strand
CTGGGGATTAATAGTATTATTTATCAGCGGAATTATCTTGATCTTACTTGAAATATTGGTTATTCCCGGGTTTGGTATTGCCGGAATCGGTGGGATTGCTGCCATTCTGGGGAGTTTATATTTTCTTTTCCCCAGTAGTGAGATAGCACTGGCAGTTCTGGCTGGAGTGATGGTTTTTTCCATCCTGGGAGCTGTGATTATGATTAAATATTTTGGTGGTTCCCGGTTCTGGGAAAATATATCACTGGGTGAAAGCCAGTCCAATGAAAGAGGATATGTTTCCCATCAGAGCCTGAAAGATTTGGTGGGAAGCCGGGGGATAACGATTACCCCACTGCGTCCGGCAGGAACAGCAAAAATTGAAGAGAAAAGGCTTGATGTTGTCAGCGAAGGTGGTTTTATTGATAGAGACCAGCCGGTAGAGGTCATAGAAATAACCGGTAGTAGGATTGTAGTCAGAAAAATTCCTGAGGAGGATGAATAAAATGGTTATGCCAATTATAATTATTGTCGGGGCAGTTATCCTGCTTTCCCTGTTCTTTTATTTTATTCCAGTAGCACTCTGGGTTTCGGCAGTAGCTGCAGGAGTTAATGTTGGATTTTTCAACTTGATAGGTATGAGGTTGAGAAGGGTTGTTCCCTCACTGATAGTAGGACCGATGATTAAATCTCACAAGGCCGGGTTGAAACTCGGTAGTGACCAGCTGGAAGCCCATTATCTGGCCGGTGGAAATATAGATAAGGTCGTTGATGCCCTGATCGCTGCCCAGAGAGCAGAGATTGATCTCAGTTTCGAACGGGCAGCAGCTATTGACCTGGCAGGTAGAGATGTCCTGGAAGCTGTACGAATGAGTGTTAATCCCAAGGTTATTCAGACTCCGATCGTGACCGCTGTTGCTATGGATGGTATTCAGGTTATGGCTACAGCCCGGGTAACTGTCAGGGCAAATATTGAAAGACTTGTCGGTGGGGCCGGTGAAGAAACAGTTCTGGCCAGGGTTGGTGAAGGAATTGTAACTACTGTTGGTTCAGCCGAGACCCATAAGAAGGTACTGGAAAATCCTGATTCAATTTCCAAAACAGTGCTGGGTAAGGGACTTGATTCCGGAACTGCCTTTGAGATTCTCTCCATCGATATCGCTGATGTTGATGTTGGTAAAAATATCGGGGCTCAACTGCAGACCGATCAAGCTGAGGCTGATAAGGAGATTGCCCAGGCTAAAGCTGAAGAAAGAAGAGCTATGGCAGTAGCCCAGGAACAGGAGATGAAAGCCAGGGTTCAGGAAATGAGAGCCAAGGTTGTAGAAGCAGAATCAGAAGTGCCGAAAGCTATGGCCGAAGCACTAAGAAGCGGAAAACTTGGTGTTATGGATTATATGAATATGAAAAATATTCAGGCTGATACAGACATGAGAAGTAATATATCTGGTATGGGTCCCGGTGGATCTGGAAATTCTTCCGGTGAAGGTTCCTCACGGGATGATAAATAATGGATTTTATCTTTAGTCTTTTACCGGTTATTATAATTTTTATGGTAGTTGGTGGAAAACTACTGGAAACCCTGGGTAGATTTTCAGGGCGGTTTGATCTGGATAGTGATGACCGGACGATATATGATGAAGAAAATCCCTATCCTGAGGAAGTACAGACTTATCAGGAGCGAGGTCAGATCGAACTTAGTCAGGAAGATTCTGGGGAATATCAGGGTAATAATGTCCAGAGAGAAATTGCCGGGGATGATAGAAGTGAGGGTATGGATTATTCTGAAGGTAAAACTGAAATAGAATCAGAATTCAGGAAAAAGGCCCGGGAAATAGCAGAAGAGAGGGAGCAGCCAAAGCAGAGGAAATTACGCCGGAAAGCTGCCCGGAGTTCTTTTAAAAGCGGACAGGAGAACGTGCTTTTTGGTAAAAGCATGTCAAAAAATGATCTGATCAGGGGTGTGGTTTTTAAGGAGATACTCGATAAACCACGAGCTAAAAATCCTTATCGACCTCCTTATTCGCGCTGAATCAGTTCCACAAATTTTTCGGATTTTACTGGACAGGAAATTTGAATTTTGATAAACTACAATTTAAATAAAGTTAAATTCTTTTGATATTTCATTAAGTTAGAGGAGGGAGTAGAAATAATGGGGAGTAAAGATATAAAAAAGGGAGTTAAGTGGGCACCACAGCGTTCTTTAATTCATGCCCTGGGTTATTCAGAACGCGAATTAAATAAGCCCTGGGTAGGGGTGGTGAACTCCTTTAATGAAATTATTCCCGGACATAAACATCTAAGGGAAATCGCTGATGCTGTAAAACAGGGTGTAATAGCTGGAGGTGGAACACCTTTTGAGTTTCCGACCATCGGGGTCTGTGATGGGATTGCCATGGGACATTCCGGGATGAGGTATTCGCTTCCAAGCAGGGAATTAATTGCTGATTCCATAGAAGTAATGGCCCGGGGTCACCAGTTTGATGCTCTGGTCATGGTTACTAATTGTGACAAGATAGTTCCGGGAATGTTAATTGCAGCCGGAAAATTAAATATTCCCACTGTAGTTGTCAGTGGTGGTCCGATGCTGGCCGGGAGATATAGAGGAAACAGGGTTGATGTCAAGACAATATTTGAAGCTGTTGGTTCGGTAACTGCTGGTAAGATGTCGGAGGAAGATCTACATGAACTTGAACAGCAGGCCTGCCCCGGTTGCGGCAGCTGTGCAGGTATGTTTACTGCCAATACTATGAACTGTCTGACTGAGGCCATGGGAATGGGCTTGCCCGGTAATGGGACTATTCCGGCTGTTATGGGAGAAAGGATTGCTCTGGCCCGGGAAGCCGGTATCAAGGTCATGGATTTACTTGCTGAGGATATTAA
>JADQBU010000114.1 GCA_016278435.1 Halanaerobiales bacterium | reverse complement strand
AATATCGGCACACCCGATAGGCATTCCCGGATGACCGGAATTGGCCGCCTGAACAGCATCTGCCGATAAACCTCGTACTATATTAGCTACTTCTTTAAGCAAATTTAATACCTCCTATTGTATTTTTGCCGGGGAAAAATGCAGTAATAAAACTTCAACCCCAGCTTCTTCCGTTTATTTATCATTTTAACCAGTTTTCACCTGTTTGTCCAGGGGAAATTATGTTTGTCCATAAGATTTGAATTTTTTTTCTAATAATTTTATTTCATCTTCTGATAAAATTTTCGGCTCTCCTACTACTTTAATTTTATAATATAATTCTGCCATTAATTCTGTTATTTCTGCTATCATAAAAGCCTTTTCAATATTTGAACCAACGGCTAATAACCCATGATTTGCAAGTAATACAGCTTTATATTTTTCTCCCAGCCCAGCGCTCGTCTCATTTGCTAGTTCTAATGTTCCAAAAGTTGCATATTTTGCTATGGGTATTTTATCTCCAATAAGAGGAACAAGATAATGAAATGGAGGTATCTCCCAGTTTAAGCTAGCTATTGTTGTTGCAAAAACCGAGTGAGAATGAACAACTGAGAAAACATCTTTTCTTTTTTCATAACATATTTTATGCATTTCATATTCACTTGAAGGTTTATTTTCCCCTTCAACTATATTCCCTTCCATATCCATAACAACAATATTTTTTGCCTTAATTTCATAATAATCCATTCCTGAAGGGGTTATAGCTATTAAATTCTCATCTCTATTATAAATACTTATGTTCCCACCAGTTCCTGTTGTTAATCCTGATGATATTAACTTCCTTCCAATTTTTTTAACTTGTTCCCTTTCTTTTTCTAAAATCATATTAGACCTCCTGAATTTTATTATTAATTACCCATTGTACTATCAAAAGCTACTGTTGAAGGATTAAAATTTATTTTTTTTGCAAAGTCATATGATTGTTTTAAACCATAGTCTCTGTCCATACCATTATCTTCCCATTCAATTGATAAAGGTCCATTATATTTAATATCATTTAACTCTCTTATAATATTTTCAAAATCTACATCACCATGACCAAGAGATCTAAAATTCCACCCTCTCCTAACATTACCAAAAGAAAGATGAGAGCCCAGAATGCCTTCTTTCCCGTTTAAATGAATACCAATATCCTTCATATGTACATGATAAATATGCTCTGAAAATTCTCGAATAAATAAATGTGGATATATACCTTGCCAGAGCAAGTGGGAAGGGTCAAAGTTAATCCCTAATGTATTCCTATAATCAAATTTTTCGATAAGTCTTTTAGTAGTATAAAAATCAAAAGCAATTTCTGTTGGATGAACTTCTAGCGCAAATTTTATACCGTTTTTATCAAATTCATCAAATATTGGTGTCCATAAATCTACAATATTTTTAAATCCTTCCTCAACTATATTTTCTCCTGTTTGAGGAAAAGAATAGAAAAAATTCCATATTGGAGAACCAGTAAACCCAGTAATTATTTTACAACCCATTATTCTAGCAACTTCTGATGTTAATTTCATTTCTTGTATAGCCCATTCTTTAATTTTTATTGGATTGCCCTTTACTTCTTGAGGAACAAAATTATCTATTCGCTTATCGTAAAGTGCTCCTACACATTGTCCTGCTAGATGATTACTTAAAGCCCAACATTTTAGGTTATAATTTTCGAGTACTTCTTTAATACTAATTAAATATGAATTATCCGTTAATGCCTTCTTAATATTTAAATGTTTACCCCAACAGGCAATTTCCAAGCCATCAAAACCAATATTATTTGCTTTTTTACAAACTTCTTCAAAATTTAAATCTGTCCATTGACCTGTAAAAAGAGTAATCGGTCTAGTCATAAATTAATTCTCCTCCCATTTAAACCATTTTGAGCCACTATCAGAACTGTTAATTGCCAGATTAACAAATTTTATACCTTGGAGACCATTCTTTACTGTGGGAAAATCAAACTCATCACCAATATCATTTCCTTTCTTTAAAGATATTAATGATTCTAAAAAACTTGAATAAATATTGGCAAAAGCTTCATAAAAACCTTCTGGATGCCCAGCAGGGAGCCTAACAAATTTTTCCCCTTCCGGATAAAGTGGATCTCTTCCCTTAGACAAGTACTGAACCGGTTTATTAAGAGGACAATATTTTAAGTAATCTGGAGATTCTTGTTTCCATTCAATAGACCCTTTTGAACCATATACTCTTATTTTAAGTCCATTATTGTTACCAATTGCAACCTGGGAACACCAATAAAGTCCACGAGCTTCATTTTTATATTTAACCATAAACTCTGCATTATCATCTAATTTTCTTCCCCGAACAAAGGTATCTATTTGAGCACACAATGATTCAATCTCTAAACCTGTGATATATGAAACTGTATGTTCCATATGTGTCCCAATATCACCAACACAATTGGATTTACCGGCTAAACCCGGATTGGTCCTCCAGGTTGCCTGTTTATTTCCTTTTTTTTCAATAGGTGTAGCGAGCCATTCCTGTGCATATTCAGCTAAAACCATTCTAATCTGGCCAAGCTCACCATGATGAATCATTTCTCTTGCTTGTTTCACCATTGGATATCCTGAATAAGTATAAGTTACACAAGATAATAATTGATTTTTTTTAGCTAATTCATTAAGCTCTTCTGCTTCTTGAAGATTTACTGTCAGGGGTTTTTCACAAACAACGTGAAATCCTTTTTCTAAAAAAGCTTTTGCAATTGGATAATGAGTATGATTTGGAGTAACTATAACCACAAAATCAATTTTTTCTTTTTCCCTTGCCTCCATTTCAGCCATTTTAATATAATTATTATATAATCTATCTTTACA
>JADQBU010000126.1 GCA_016278435.1 Halanaerobiales bacterium | reverse complement strand
TCCCTTTTTACTGGTCGCCCTCTCCGCCGGGTGGTTCTTGCCCCGGTTCAAAAAAATAAAGCCCCTTCTTCCATTTGTCAGGAAAATTACAGGGGTTTTACTAATAATTCTGGGCATCTTGATTTATACCAATAATCTTTAGAAAAGGTGAAAATAATGAAGAAAAAATACTTGATTTTGCTTTTGGTCGGATTAGTTATTATTGGAAGTTATTATGGAATACAGCTATTAAAAGAAAAAAACACCAGTATTAATACTGGTACTAATCCCGGTGAATTGGCTCCTGATTTCACTTTGAAAACTATCAGTGATAACAATATTTCATTAAGTGATTACCGGGGCAAAAAAGTCTTCCTTAATTTCTGGGCTACCTTCTGTCCCCCCTGCCAACAAGAAATGCCTGACATTCAGAAATTATATGTAGAAAATAAGGATATTGTGGTTTTAACTGTCAATCTGGGGGATAGCAAAAAGGAAATACTTGATTTCTTGATTACCAGAAAGCTTGACCTGCCTGTTCTCATGGATATGGACCAGAGAGTAGCAGAAAAATTTCTGGTTAAGTATATACCAACAACCTATATAGTAGATGAAAAGGGAATAATAATCGACAAAAGAGTAGGTGCCTTGAATTATCAGGAAATGCTCGCACTGGTAAAAAAAGAAAGTTAATCGTTGGTCATAACGGCAACAATTAATTTGTCTAATTTTCTGCTAATTCTTATGAGCTCCTCTTCTTCCCTGGCATTAACCAAATCCTCTCGCAATAATTCAATTTTAGTAAGCAAATCAACTTTTTTCGCATCCATACTAATCCCTCGTTTACTTTATTTGTAATGATTATACCATTTTATGCAATTATTATCAACATTTTCTTTAAATTTTATAAAAAACTACATTGTTTGTATGTAAAATGTAATATTTTTTCATATTATCTCGTAAAATAGAATATTTTTCTATGCAACAATTACCATTCATAATTTTATCTTATTATTATTCAGCTGGGATTAGAAGTTTTCGACCGGCATAAATTAGATTTATATTTTTAATATTATTAGCTGAAACAATTTTTGCCAGGCTCACCTCGAAATACTCTGCAATCTCGGAAAGAACCTCTCCCGGTTTGACCTCATATTTGAAGTATCTGCCCGTATTTTCTGAGGGAATTATTCTTCCTTCAACTTCTGGAGAAACTACTTCCTGTTTTTTTATATAATTAATTAGTAGTTCTTCCAGACTCCCCACTTCCTGCACCACTGGAGCGTCTATAAACATATTATACCCATCACCACCAGCAGCAATAAAATCATTTGTTGCTATGTAATATAAGCGGTCATAATCAATAACCTCACCATTTACCATTAATCTCAAAATACGCTCCCCGGACTGTCTGTAAGGATTAAATATAAATGTTAATCCTGCTACTTGAGGAAAAGTCCCCTCCTGGGCTGGATATTGAGATACCCCATGTTCCAGGGCATCCAGAAGCTGGCTGCCTGTAAGTGCTTTTACTACAACCGTATTTCCAAATGGTAATACAGAAATTACATCACCCTTTGTAATATCTCCTGCCTCTATAGAAGCCCGAACTGTACCGCTATTGAGTAGAACTGCATCTGCTGCAACTGCTGTCTGGATGGAATCTGTTATCAAATTTCCCAGGTTGGTTTCTTCTGTCCGGATATTTGCCCTTTCCCCATCAAGTGTTACAGCAGTTTTTCCGATTACCTCAGCTGTTATTTCCCTGTTCTTCTTTTTGATTTTATCTATTAATTTTAATACCTTTTCATCCTTTTTTATATTACTTACATCTTTTTTATTTATTAAACTGGCTTCTTTCTCAATAATCTTCCCTTTGTCTATAGTTAATTCCACAACTCCCAGATTTTTATCATATTCTCCAGCCATAGCGATCAGGGTATTACTAATTATTTTACCAGTAGACAGGGCATCATGACTATGTCCGTCAATAATAAGATCGATTCCTTCAACTTCTTCAGCAACCTTTATACTTGTATACCTACTACCCTGGCTTAAACCCAGATGAGTGAGGGCAATAATAAGATCAACCCGGTCTTTTAATTTATTTGCCATGAACCGGGCCGTAGCTACAGGGTCATTAATTTTTAATCCTTCTACATTTTTAGGATGGGTTTTATAGACCGTCTCAGGAGTAACCAGCCCAAAGATTCCAACCTTAACATCCTTCAATTTCTTGATAATATATGGTGTCAAAAAGTTATTGTCGGAATCAGTTTTTATATTTGCTGCCAACAACGGAAGATCAGTCAGTTGATCAAGCTCTTTTAGCCTCTCCTGACCATAATTAAAATCATGATTTCCAGGAACTAATGCATCATATCCAATCATGTTGAGTATACGGGCAACACTTTCACCCTTTACCAGATTAGCAATTATCTGCCCATGGAAGGTATCCCCTGCATCCAGGAGTAATAAATTATCATTTTCAGCCCGGTATTTTTCTGCAATTGTAGCTATCTTCGCAAAACCCATACCAGCATAAGTACCTTCCTCCAGGCGGCTGTGTGTATCATTTGTATGTAGAACCATTATTTTAACTGGTGCTGCCAGTAATGTAGTTGAAGAAATTAATAAAAGAAAAATTAGCAGAGAAATAAACGGTATAACTTTTCTTTTTTTCAATATTTCACCCTCCTTCTCTATGTTTTAATTATTCGCTTCTGGTCTGGAAAATTCCTTTTTTTACTATCAGACAGGCATTCTTCTAAAAAATATAATAGCCCGGAAAAATTCCGGACCATCAAGATAGGAAATGAAAATATTTTTTTATTGAGTCTCACTCTTCCGCTCGGGACATTCTCCCCCTCGCTTCTAGCACTTGGCCCTCACGG
>JADQBU010000003.1 GCA_016278435.1 Halanaerobiales bacterium | reverse complement strand
ATTCTCCCTCATCATTAAAATACGCTTCTTTATATTCTAAAATATTATCAAGCCAGCTCTGTAAAGATATTTCCCTCAGTATTTTTTTCGCTTTACCATTCAAAATATCTGAATAAGAAATCTCACCAAGAGTCACACCCAACTCATAAAATAATCCTCGAAAATCATATCTACTTATACCAAAATGACGGTTATTTTTAATTTGATAATTTTCTACTCTGGTTAATATTTCTTCAATACTTTTCTGAATATCCCCTTCAGCTAATACTAAACAAATGGCAACTATATCTTCACTTTTTGTACATTGCATTTTAACTAAACTTACCTCCCAAACATTTTTACATTCTTACTCCCCACTGTAAATAAATGGATATAATAAGTTATTATAAAATTAACTCTCTAATTTTCCTATTACCCTGTATATTTACTATTCTATCCCGATCCAATTTTAGTTTATTAATAATATCTAATCCGGACGATAATTCTCCTACATTGTCAGGATTATGGGCATCACTATTTATTATAAAATTTACCTTTGTATCCTCTGCTATTTTTTTAAAATCTTCTGTTAGTTTGCAGTGGTTGGTATTAATTTCCAGCCAGGTTCCCTCCCTTTCACATACTTTAGCCAGGTTAAATACGTTAACATCCACCTGATAGCCGGGATGGGTGATAAAATCAATATCATGTTTTTTCACGGCCTTAATAACTGTGTTTGTATTGCGCTTCTTTATTTTCTTCCTGAAATTTTTCAGCAACCTGTAAGTTACTATATTATCAAAAACTATTTTCTGAAAAGAAGAAAAGCTAAACGGCCTGATAAAGGAATGGAAACCGACAGCAACAAAATCAAGTTTTTTTAAAACTTGTTCGGGAACGTCAAGATCACCTGCACTGTTGATAATATTGGCTTCCACCCCCACCAGAATTCTTATGTCAGGAAAATCTGATTGTATTTGACCTGCTTCTCTTTTGATTTTTTCGAGGACACCTAGATTCTTTATTCCGAGGGGTTTATAACTATAAGACCGCGGACCGTGATCTGTAATGCCAATTTCTTTTAAACCCTTGCGCCGGGCAGCAATTATATTTTGCCTTAAGTTTCCTTTACCATGACTGTATTGAGTATGAGTATGGTAGTCTCCTGAAAAGTTCAATTAATTTCCTCCTGTATCCTGTAATAAATTAACCATTTTATGCAGCCACCGTTCTTTCTCGGATTTAATACCTGGTACAACAGGTTTGCCCTGTTCTATACCCTTTAATACCATTTCTGTTTCGGCCGCTTTTTCTTCCAATCTTTCCAGTATTTTAAGAATGGTTGTAAACTTATAAGAAATACCCTTTTCTTCCGCATATTGTATGATTTCCGATTTGAGTTCAGGATCAGGGGGGTTTGGTTTTTCTTTATCAGGCGAACCTCCCAATTCATTAATTGCATTTAATATAATCTTTTTTTGTTTTTTATAATTTAAACCTTTTAATTCATCAGGGAAAATCGGACTCCCTAAATAATAATCTTGACTACCGAAATTTACCGGAAATTCTAACCTGGTATCTGATTCTGCAATAGGTAAGCCCCCCACAAACCGGACCGGAACTACAGGAACATTTTGAGAAAGGGCGAGCTTGACAATTTGTCTGCTCAATATACTTGTAGAATGTCTGCAGGATAAAGCCCGTGTACCTTCAACATGAATTAATATTGATGACTTTTTTCTGTTAATTTCCTCAGTGATCTCTTTGGTGGCTTCAAAAAAACTTTTTGGTTTTTTCCGATTAAAAAATATTAATTGTTTACACGGATTAATTCCTGGATATTCATCAGAATATAAACTGAGTTTGCCTAACCAGGTTTCCTGATGCTCTTTTTTGGCCAGTGCGGCAACAGGAGTCCTGCTTAATCCCCCGACACTAAATATGAATAAAAAGGATTCTATACCTGTCTGATGGTTTGCCAGATAAATTACTGGACTACCCTGCAATTTTTGCCAAGAACTTAGATCAGTGATTATTACCCTGCGGACAAATTGATTAATAAATCCCATATAAATATCCTCTGCCAACCAGTTTTTAACCGCAAACTGCTGACGCCAATATTCCCTGATTTTATTAAAATAATATTGACTTTCCTCACACCTAATTTCTTTCAAGATGATCCCCCGCTTTTTTAGATTAACATTACTTACTGATTATCCTTTTGAACTCTAAATAGATTGTTTTATATGTCTATTATAAATGGGTAAATTCAATCCATCTTCGTTATCTCCGTAATCTATAAGCATGTTCTGGCCTTCCAGCTGTAGTGAGTAATTTGTATAATTCCTTATTATTATCGGCATAAAAAGAACAGTTAACATCCATATTTTTTAACTTCCATAATAAACAAACGGTGCCCAGTAATAGGGTTTTCTGTATTTCTCCCCAAAGTCACCTTTGATAAATCTTAATTTAACCTCATTCATTGCCTCATTGTAGCTCATTCCCTCTTCCTTAACCAGCTTATAGACTGCAACCATAAATGAAGCAGTTGATTCATCAGCCACACTCCAGAGTGATACTGAAAGGCTATTGGCTCCAGCCAGCAGGAAGGACTGGGTTAGACCAACTACCCCTTCCCCGGCGTATATCTTGCCCAGACCGGTTTCGCAGGCTGAGAGGTTGACAAAATCAGCTTTAATATCAAGTTCTACAATCTCACCCATGCGCAGGTAGCCGTCTTCACCCTTACCACTGTCTGGAGAATCTTCAACAGCGGAATTTCCAGTTCGATCTGGTGCTTTTCCACCGGTAGTATCCTGATCCCTGGATTCATCTCCGTCCTGATTCAACTGGGACAGTACTACTGCCGACAGTTCCGGTACCTCTGGAACCACAATACCAT
>JADQBU010000059.1 GCA_016278435.1 Halanaerobiales bacterium | reverse complement strand
ACCAGGCAACTATCCTGTAAGCAGAGTTTGACAGGCAGGTAGTGGTCAGTATTATTTGCATATGTAGGGTACATAGTAAAGTTAAAAGGAGCGGTATTAGATATGGGAAATGCTTTAGAAGAAAAATTGAACCTTGTTCTAGAGGAATATAAAAATCGTGTCCGGAAACGCCGGGAATTATACAATCTGGCACCCAGGCCGTTAACTACTGAAGAAATCAATGTTTTACTCAAAGGCCTGCAGATAAATGATTTAGATTCGAAATACTTTACAATCTTCAAAAAAGAGCGGATGGACAGGCTTATTATTAGATTGATAAAGGAAGAGGTTAGAAGGGGAACTTTCCCATCTTCTTATGCCAAGGCAGAAGGCCTGGGGAAAATCATCAGGGGTGAATTAAAGAATGATTACCTGCAACCGGAACCAGCTCTTTCTTTACTGGCAGAGATGAAAGGGGGAGCTGCTGCCGGAGAATTGATTGCAATATTGAAAGACGAGATTTTTATAGAGGAAATTATAGATATTTTAAAAGAGACCGTATTAATTACCAGGAGTGATTTTGAGGAATTAATGGGATTAATTGAAGAGGTTGAAGAGGTACAGGATCTGGTTAAAAGCTGGGCAGTCCGTGAATTTGCTGCTGAATGGAAGCTTCCCGAAAAATGCAGTGGTATTTCTATAAAGGTTGGAGATAATATTACAACCGGTCATTTAAGTCCTTCAAAACATGCCGGAAGCAGGACAGACCAGCCACTGCATGCCCAGTATGTAATGGAAGGACGGGAAGATGAAGCTGATTTTCTGGACCGGCTCAGTGGGTTAAAAAAGGAGAATGAAGATATTATCTTTACAGCTGGAAAGGCGCTGGGAGAAGGTTCATCACGTAAATCTGCTACCTATACCATGCAGCAGATTCTCGGGAAACCGGTCTCTGGTGAACCGGAAAAGAAGGCTGGAGGAGTAGTAATTGCAAAAAGTTTTGCGCCAATTTTTAAAGAATCCCTGATTTCATCAGGAATACTTCCTGTCATTTGTAATACAGATTTCATTGAAGAAGGAGATTTAATCTGTATTAATATCAAGGAGAGAATGTTATCTGTTAATGAGGAACAGAATTTAAAATTTGAACTTCCAATTGAATATAAGCTGAAAAAGATTGCTGCTGGTGGTATGACTTATTTTGACGCCGGTAATGAACTGCAGAGTTGGTCTCAGGAATACTGTCAAGGAAATGATATAGAACTTGAAAAGCCGGTAACTACTGCTGCAGATATTATAATGAATGATAAAAATGATGAAGATAGTAAACCTCCCCAGACACTGGCCCAGAAAATAGTTGGACAGAATAGAATTGACGGGAAAGATACAATCTTACCGGGTGAAACTGCTGCTATTTCCATCCGGGGAGCCTTTTCCCAGGATACGACTGGTCCCATGACTATTGAGGAATATCAGGCAATGGCCGGAGGAGATTTTGGAGCTGAATTTGTGGTTCAATCCCTCTGCCATACGGGCGAATGTCCTTCCAGTGAAGAAAGAGATAGACATCGATTTCTTGACAAATTTATCACTGAACGCGGAGGAGTATGTCTGGAAACGGGAGAAGGAATTATCCATACTATCGGCAATAGATTTGTACTACCTACTGATGTCATAGTCGGTGGTGATTCCCATACCAGGACTCCCTGGGGTATTTCTTTTCCGGCTTCTTCTGATATTGTGGCCGGGGTCATGAAGTACGGTAAGCTCGATTTGACGATGGATGAATCAGTAAAGGTTGTTTTTAAAGGAAAACCGGGTCAGGGTATTACAGCCCGGGATCTGGTATCCACACTGGTAGTATATGCTGATAAAACAGTGGGTAAGGATATATATAACGGATGCATTATTGAGATGGAGGGTGTTGAATTTTTATCTCCAGATGAAAGATACATTTTAACAAATGCAGTTGCAGAAAGGAGTGCCTCTGCCGGTGTTATCCCGGCTGATGAAACCACTGTACAGGCTGTGAAGGAGAATTTGGAGTACTTAAAATCCCGGCCGGATTCTAACAGCTGTCCATCTGTGAGGGATACTATAAAATCAATAGAAAATTATCTAGCTGATCCCGTTTTACTGAAAGCAGACAAAGATGCAGAATACGCAGCAGTAATTGAGATTCCGCTTGCTGAAGTAAGTGAACCACTTGTGGCAAAACCGCACCATCCAGATAATGTAGCCCCGCTTTCGGAAGTTTGTGGAACGAAATTAAATGAGATTTTTATCGGTAGCTGTGTTGGTGGGGATTTAGGTAGTATCAGGGCAGCTGCTGCCATTGTGGATGGCCATGAGGTTCCACATGGTGTCAATTTTGTAGTAAGTCCTGCGTCAAGAGATATTTACCAGGTACTGGCCGGGGACGGTAGTCTGGCAAAACTGACAGAGGCCGGAGCTACAATTATCATGCCGGGCTGTGGGCTCTGTATGGGTAATAAACGGCGTATAGGTTCAGGGGCAACAGCCCTTACCACAACAACCCGTAATTATCAGTCACGTATTGGCCCACCGGATGCCAGGACTTATCTGGGAAGTGCGCATATTGCTGCCGTAGCAGCATTACTGGGGGAGATGCCCTCAACTGAAGAATACTTTGCTATGTATAAAGACAGCATTGGATATTAAATTAACTTGTATTTAATAAAAATTGCATTAAGGTGAATTAAATATATTGAAAAAAGGCAGACAGTTTAAGAACTGGCTGCTTTTTTAATGGATAAAAGTTTATGTGTTTTTTTTTTTGAAAACAAGGGCACATTATCGTAAAATGGCGAGAAGTTTTACATAATTTTAATAAATAAGATGAATATTACTAATAATAAAAGTGTTGCAGCTAATATAATATGGCAGCTATGGCAACA
>JADQBU010000174.1 GCA_016278435.1 Halanaerobiales bacterium | reverse complement strand
AGTTAATGGAAAGATTCTCGAAATACTATACCCCGGGTATAATACTTCTCTCGATAACCAGTTATTTAATCACCCAGGATATAAGATTGGCCTTAACCTTGCTGGTAATTGGCTGTCCGGGGGCTCTGGTAATCTCTACTCCCATCTCGATAGTATCCGGCATTGGTAATGCAGCCCGGAACGGGGTATTAATAAAGGGAGGAGAGCATCTGGAGACAGCGGGTAAGATTGATCTTGTTGCTTTCGATAAAACAGGTACACTGACTATTGGTGAACCAGCGGTTACAGACATTTTGAGTTTAAATCTGGCTGAGGATGAGCTGTTAGCCGCCGCGGCTGCAGCGGAGATTAATTCAGAACATCATTTAGCCCGGGCTATAATAGACAAGGCAGAAAACAAGGGTATAGAAATTAGTAAGCCGGATGAGTTTAATGCCCTGACCGGCCTGGGGGTTGAAGCAGCTATTAACGGCCAGAAAATACTTGTTGGAAATCAGCAGTTTATAAATGATAGAGGGATTGAAACCCCAGCAGACCTGATTGAAAGTAGGAACAGACTGGAGCAGGAAGGAAAAACTGTTGTATTTGTAGCCAGGGGAGAAACTATTCTGGGATTAATTGCTATAGCTGATAAACCACGGGAAAATGCAGCAAAGGTCATTAAAAAGCTCAAAAAAATTGGTATCAAAAATGTAGAGATGTTAACTGGTGATAATGATAGGGTAGCTGATTCAATAGCTGCTGAGCTCGGTCTGGATGATTACCGGGCAGAATTGCTACCAGATGAAAAAGTTGAACAGATCAAGAAATATCAGGAACAGGGTTATACAGTTGCTATGATTGGTGACGGTATCAATGATGCCCCTTCACTGGCTACAGCTGATGTTGGAATTGCCATGGGTGGGGCAGGTACAGATGCAGCAATTGACACTGCTGATATTACTTTAATGGCTGATAATTTAGCCAGGGTTCCTTTTGCCATTGGGTTAAGTAAGGCCACCAGTAGGAATATAAAGCAGAATATAGTATTTGCTGTACTGGTAGTCTTTACTTTACTGGCTGGAGTACTGGGACATAAAGTATTTCTGGCTTCGGGAATGCTGGTCCACGAAGCAAGTGTTTTAATAGTGACCATTAATGCTATGAGGTTGCTCAGGTATAGTGTTGATTAATATGGGTTGTATAGTAGACAAAATTAAAAGGGGGCTATTTTCATGAAAAAGGTTAAAATTTATCTTGAAGATTTAAGCTGTCCAGATTGTGCAAAAAAAATTGAGACTATCTTGAATAAGCAAGAAGGTGTAGAAAAGGCATCTGTCCATTTTACTACCTCCAAAGCAAAGGTAGATTATGATGAAGATAAAATCAGTATTGAGGATATGAAGAAAGCAATCTCTACTACTGGATATAGTGTAGAAAAAGTTGTATAAACTGAGAGAGGGAAAGGTGTATTTAGCACCTTTCCTTTCATCTTTTGCAGGAAATTGACACTACAAAATGGCTGTGATAAAATTAACACAGGTTTAAGAAGGCGGGTGAATCAAATGAAGATATCTACACAGGGAAGATATGGTTTACGAGCACTGGTTGACCTGGCTGAACATGAAGAGAAAAACGCCATACCACTCCGGGAAATATCGAGAAGACAGGATATATCGGAGAGGTATTTAGAACAGTTATTTGCAAAATTAAGGAAAGCCGGGATTATAGAAAGTGTTCGCGGTGCCTATGGCGGATATAAGCTCAAAAAAGAGCCAGAAGAAATTACTGTTGGCGATGTTCTCAGAATCCTGGAAGGTTATATAGTACCTGTTTACTGTACAGGTAAAGCCCCAGAGAGTTGTAAAATGCAGGGTGATTGTGTAACTCATGAAGTCTGGGAAGAATTAAGAAAAAAAGTTGTAGAAGTAGTTGATTCAATAACCCTGGCAGATTTAAAAAAGAAAGCAGTTAAATTACACAACCAACATAATGAAGGAAACATGTACTATATTTAGTTAATCATTTAATTTGTAAAAATATTTCACCCCAAAACCACCCGGTGGAAAGTTCCAGCTTATATTTTCATATGGGCATCCCCAGGGACAGGCCCCACATTCAACACAGCGGCCGTAATCAACAACAATTTTTTCTCCTTCCCAGGAAAACACACGACTGGGACAGTAAAAAGTACAGGGTTTATCTTCACATTTATTTAGACAGATATCCCGGTCAACAATTTCAATATGGCTGGACCGGGCTTTTTTTATGATAGTATTTTTCAGAGGATTATCTTCAGCTTTGATAAAATTACTCATTATAAAACCCTCCAGTGCTGGAGTCCTGAATAAAGATCATTAATGTATTTTTTCATAGGTTGTATTTCCTGAATTGATTCCATTACCTTTTGTTTTCTTTCTTCATTTGTAAGCATATTAAAATCAGAATACTCATAGGCAATCTTATTCAGTGTGCGGGCCAGTAAGTAATCTGCATCAGGAAATTCCCGGTAATAATCCTTAGTTTTTTCATGTGAGAGGTTATTTTTCTTAATAAATGATTTATCCAGTTTATCTTTATATATAGAGAGCTGTTTTTCAGTATAATCATCACGGGCATGAGCCTGAACAGTGGTTTCTCCCGCTAATTTTCCGGAGATTATGGCAAAGGCTGTTCCCTGACCACCTACTAACATCAAGGCATCCCCTACTACCAGGATACCATCATCATATACCCGGGGCATCTCACTGGCATTACCCTTAGGAATTATATGAGCCTGATATTCGATTCTTTCCCCACCTTCAATAAGTCTTTTAATCAGAGGATGTTCCTTAAACCGGGCCATTAATTGATAGGGATTAAGTCCTTTATCTATCAACTGGTTTAAATGGGCACCCAGGGTTATTGAGATTGAGATCGGAA